>NZ_AZXX01000085.1:0-739 GCF_000512995.1 Lachnoanaerobaculum sp. MSX33
TGATATAGTAAATGTATTGTTATTTGGTGGTAAGAAAGTGGTAGAGGAAGAAACACTTTTTGATGCCGTTACGGATAGTGCATTAAAAATAGACGGAAGAGTTAGGTTTCAAGACAGAGATGTTGCGAAATATTGGAAAGACAGTCAGATAAATATAGCACTTTTAGGAATAGAAAATCAGACAACACCCAATAAATTAATGCCGTTTAGAGTTATAAGCTATGACGGTACGGAATATGGTAAACAGTCAAGAACTGAAAATATTGATAAGAAAAAATATCCTGTAATTTCTTTAGTATTATATTTGGGGTTTGAACAGAAATGGTTGTACCCAAAAAATCTGCTTGGAATAATAGACGTTGATGAGAAATTAAGGCCATATGTAAATGACTATAAGATTAATTTGTTTGAGATAGCATATCTGGACAGAGAAATAATAGATTCTTTTAAAAGCGACTTTTGGATACTTGCAGATTATTTGTATCAAATGCGGGTAAATAAGAATTATGTTGCAGATAAGAAGTTTATAGGTCATATAGAGGAATTACTGATGCTTATGTCTGCAATGACAGGAGATAAAAGGTTTGAAGATATCATAGACGAAGCAAATACGAAGGAGGTTGTGAATATGTGCGAAGTATTGGATATAGTTGAGGCAAGAGGGATAGAAAAAGGAATAGAAAAAGGAATAGAAAAAGGCAGGGAAGAAGGTGCCGATTTAATAAGCAGGTTAAATACA
>NZ_AZXX01000086.1:0-141362 GCF_000512995.1 Lachnoanaerobaculum sp. MSX33
TGTTTCATATCATTATCCTCTTCTATCATAAATACCTCACCTTTATGATTTGTAAATTCTAATTTTGCAAACACAAATTTTGAAAGTCTATATCTCAAAAAACCATCACTCCTAAAATTATAAGCCTTTTGTTCTCTCTCAAATCTTACTTGTTCAATATATGCTTTTAATTTCTGTGCTCCCAATATAAAAATGCCTGCAAAAATAAAAAATAAATATATACATATTATATTTCTTAATTTTTTTTTGCCTCACTACTCATTTTTATTCTCATTTATTGATTCCCCTCAAGCTCCTTTTTTCTTGCCTAATGCTTCATATATGGTCAGGAAACTATATCAATATTATCCCGCCCATGATATTTCCTCTCTATCAAAATAATCAACAATCTTTCTTCCTCTATATAAAATTCGCCTGCGGTACTTTCATAATCATCTTTTGTTAAATTAATATATCCTTTATCTCCATTCTCCGTTTTAAAATATATTAAGTGTTGCATATCTGTTTCGTATAAATGAAGCACCTCTCCTTTTTGATATACAGTCGTTTCATAACAGGCGGCTTTATCATTGTACTTATATGCTTTAAGTTCTTTCACTAGTGTATATTTGAAATCATTTATAACATAATTGCCTTCTGAAACAATGTTCAAATCAGAATTAATTAAATATATGCTCATTGTAGTTTGAAAGCCTATGATATATTTTCTATCTTCCACATATAACCCCAAGTCCTGATATGCAGATTTTATATATACGCCCGCAGTTGACATGTATACTATATTGTCTTTATTCAATCTGTAGAATTCACTTATTCGTGTGTCATTATCATAATGAATTGCAATGCCAATACAATAACTCCCATTGTTATCACTTATAATTGTACTTTTTATGCCTTTTTCACCGTAGCCTATTGCATTTTTTTGATTATTTACTTCCACCCATATACAACCATCTTCATCAATAAATACTTTTACTGAATCTGTCTCACCATCATTATCAATATTAATTTTGTATTTCTTATTATATTCTATAAAATTTATAGCATATTCAACTTTATTTGCATCAGTTCCTTTTTTAAAAATACTACAACCGCTTAATATAAGTAAAAAAATATGCTTACAGATATAAATCGGATTTTGTTCATAAACACTTCCTCACCATAATACTCTTTTATTCCTGTTTCCAAGACGGTCATCACAATCTTTATACAATATTTATTGAATAGGTTTCATAACAACTTCACCGTTTTCATTCATTACTAATATAGGGTTGCTTCCATCGCGATTTATCCTTGTAATACATTGTTTTTCACCATAATCACCATACTCATATATGAATATATATTTATCTGTAGCAAATATTTCAGATGAGTCATTACCAAGGAAAAACCTCTTCTTTTTATAAACTTCCTTGTTCAAGCCGGTATCAACATCTATAGAATAAATATATAGATTTCTATATGCTTCTTTATCTGTATATTCATCCTCATTTATTACATATACATTGTTTTTGTCAACAATAAATCTGCTCCAATCTCCCGGTATATCCGGGCTTTTACCTACTCTCTCATAGTTTACATAAGTTTCATTAGAGCTGTTTTTTATTTCATCTATACTGATTCTAAATACCGCTTTTACATTAATTTGGTAGGTAAACTTCTCTCTGTTATTATCACTGTATTCTTCTTCCAAAGTCATCTCTTCCGACTTTCTTCTATATTCCTTGTCCAGATAAGTGATTTTCTGGTTTCCATAAAGATAAATATACCCATCTACCTCATCTGAAAAATTCCAAACAGATAATTCTATACTCTGTAACTCATAATTATCCGGATCTTTCCCATTTAGTTGTTCATACATTCCTCCGCTTCTTACTTCCTTATCCACTTTTTTTGCCAAATCATCATATTCTATAACATTTTCTCTATTATATGAGTCCCATTCCTCCGGTTCTAAATAGTACCTCGAAAACTTTACCTCATGTAGAAGATACTTTATCTTATTTACATCAAGTCTGTAATATTGTGGAACACTAAGAGCTATACGTTCATTTTGATACCATTTATAAAAAATGTAATCATCAAATATAGTATTACTTGTCGTAAAATCTAATGCCTCTTTATTGCTAAAAATTATCTTTCCACTAAAATCATATTTTCTTAAACCGTGTCTCACATTTAATGTATATATATTTTCACCTTCCATATACATCTTGCCTGAATCATTGGTAATTTTTACTATTTCTCCATTTGAATTCACCTTATAAATACTCGCAATATCATCACATTCACGCAAAAAAACAGTATTATCTTTTGCTAAAACACCCACAATTTCACTTGGTAATTTGCAGATTTCACTTATATTTCCATCAGAGTTTTCTATATACATAAGTCTGCCTTTATATACAAAATATATACCGTTTTCTGACTGCTCCACTTTACTGATTACTTTTACACCGTTTTTTCCATCCTGATTTGATTTATTTTCCTGTTTATATGTATCTGATGAGATATACATGGAGTTAACTTTAGGCAATGTGTAAAATATTAAAGCAAATATAGGCAATACTATAGCAATCACTACTACCCATGTGAATATTATTTTTCTCATAATTCTATTTCTCCAACGCTTGCATTACTACTTCTCCGTTTTCATCTATTACCAGTACAGCGTTACTGCCGTCACGATTAACTCGAGTAATACACAGTTTCCCATAATTATCAATATATCTGTAAATAAATATATAATTATCTGTTACAAAGATTTTTATCATACGTTCATCTGCAGACAGCCCCTTCATTGTGTAAACTTCTTTTGATATACCGGTTTCAGCATCTATATCATATATTTTCAATTCCCTATATTCCTGATTATTCTCTACATAATCTTCAATATACGATATATATATCTTTTTGTCTCTAATAGTAAAGTCATTCCTATTACGACTATTACTTAATGGTCTATCTATAGCATCATAGCTGATAGTAGCACTGTCCAATATATTTTTTATATCATCCACTTTAACTCTGCCTATAGGATATAATTTTACCTCATACTTTATTTTACTCATATATTCTTTATTTTCATATGTATTTATATACCCATTCATGTTTCCGGATAACTTGTCTTTATAATTTTTATCTCTATAAGTAAGTTTCTGCTCTCCAAGAAAATAGATATATCCATCTGAAACCTCTGAGAAATCCCAAATTGATAACTCGATACTTTGGAGTTCATAGTTATCCAGATTTCTGTCAATTATTTTTCCTTTTCTTACCTTTTTATCCATCTCTTTTGCAAATAAATCATAAGGTATAACTTCTTCTCTCAAATAAGAATCCCAAGTTTCCGGAGGTAAATAGTATTTTGAAAAATGCAGAGTATATTCTTTATATTTTATTTTATTAATATCAAATAAATAATATTTTGGCGCATAAACTTCTGCTTTTAAAAAATCTATGTTAAAAACATAGTTATTAAATATAGTATTATCCCTATCAAACCCATTATATCCTAAATCATTTTTAAAAATTCTTTTCCCGTTGAAGTCATATTCTTCAAACTCAGTACCTCCACTTAATGTATATATATTATTACCTTCCAGGTACATTATTCCCGGAGCATAAATAATGCTTATTATCTCTCCATCTGTGTTCAGTTTGTAAATACTGTTACCGCTTTCCTCTCGTAAAAAAATATTTTTATCCTTTACTAAAATACCGGAAATATTCCCTTGTATTTTACAAATCTCTTTTATTTCTGCATTTTTATTTCCCATATACATCAGCCTGTTTTCATAAACAAAATACGTACCGTCTTCCCCTTGAACAACTTTATTAAGTTTTTTTCCGCCTTCACCGGCATCATTATCTGCTATCTTTTCCTTTTGCCAATGCTTATCTACTAATACATACATAAAATCAAATTTTGGCAGTATAACATAAATTGAAAGTACTATTAAAAATATTAAGACTGCTAAAACCGGTACTATAACTTGTATCCTTTTCATTTTCACAACTTATCCTTTCTATTCTTCAAAGCATAAATCTATTGATTTTACCGGCTTTGACGACTTTTATTTACCGTAAAGCAAAAGCCCAAAGTTACGGATATTGTAGTTTATCCGTATAGTTCACTATTTCACCTACTCTACTATAACCTCGACCTCTTCGTTTTGCTTCACACCGTATATTTTTTACTTCTTCTACTCTCAGTGATTTTATATCAGATGACATAGCTGATACTTTTAATACTTCCGGCGTGAATGCACAATTTTTAAAATTATGATATATGTGTAAACTATTTTCCACTCTTTTCTTCAATTTTAGATTCCAGCGGCTTCATAACAACTTCACCGTTTTCATCCATTACTAACACAGGGCTGTTACCATCTCTGTTAATCCTTGTAATACATTCCTTTACGCCATATTCACTACCTTCATAAATGAATATATATTTATCTGTCACAAACATTTCACTGGAATAATTTCCTTTAAAAAATCTTTTTTTTCTATAAATCTCCTTATATAGACCTGTGTCAACATCCATAGAATACACATATATATTTCTATCCTCTTTGCTACTGTCAAAATATTCGTCTTCTTTTAATACATATGCATTCTTATTGTTAATAATAAAACCTCCCCATTTTTTTCCAGATCATAACATACTAATTCATAATTAATGTAAGTATCCTCAGAAGTATCTTTTATATCCTCTATATTAATTCTGCATAGTACTCTTGCTATGGTTGTATACGTTACTTTTTTTATTTTTTCACTTTCCCATTCTTCTTTAATAACCGACATTTTTTCTTTATATTTCTTATCTCTATAAGTAACTCTCTGTTCTCCATAAAGATAAATATATCCATCTTGTACTTCTGAAAAAGACCAAGGAATTAGCTCTACACTTTGCAGTTCATAATCATCCAAATTTTTCTCAGTTGTATCATCAAATATTTTCCCTTCCCTTACTGTTTTATCCACTTCCTTAGCAAAAGAATCATAAGGTATAACGTCTTCTTTCCAATACCTATTTCCGGGTTCAGGTTGCATATAATATCTTGAAAGTTTTAATTTCCTTGTCTTATAATTTATTTTGTTGGCATCAAAAAGATAATACTTAGGTATACTAACTTCCACACCATCATCACCAATATCAAAATTATATCTTATAAAAAAAATATAATTATCAAATATCATGCTACTTGATATAAAATCGGATTTAACTTTATTTTCAAAAATTTTTCTTCCATTAAAATCATATTTTCTTAAACTGGGTTCTCCATCCAATATATATATATTTTCCCCTTCAATACTTGGTGTTCCTGAAGCACCAAAAAGTCTTACTATTTTCCCACTTAAATCCGCTTTATAAATACCTTCAACATCATCCCGTTTGAACAAAAAAATATTATTATCTTTTACTATAATACCTATAATTTTACTTTGCACTTTGCATATTTCTCTAACCTGCTCATCCGCTTCATCCATATACATTAGTTTGTCTTTATACACAAAGTATATGCCGTTTGTCCCTTGCTTTACTATTTCAGTTCCACCTGTCTTTTCATCCCCGTCCCCAATCTTTTCCTTCTGCCAATGCTTGTCTGCGGATATATACATAAAGTCGAATTTAGGCAATACAAAAAATATCAATACTGTTATAAAAATAATAATGAAAAATAATGTGAATAATATTGACAACCTTAGCTTGTTTTTTTTCCTCATTTGTATATAATCTCCTCTGCCATAGCATTATACAATTTCTTCAAATAACCGGCTAAACTACATATAAACTTTAGTCTACTCTTTATCCAGACCATAAGTTTCTCCTTATGACCAATCTTTATACTTGTCTTTAAATAAATCAAATAAGCCTATTCTATTAATTGATATTTTTTTAATTTTTCCATTCCCATAATCATATATAAACTTTCCGGGTCGACCTGTTCTGTCATGTCCAACTATGTCAAGTTCATTTATATATATAACTCCTTCATCATTTCGCTTATTCATATATTCCCACACAGCTCTTTCATTTTTCATATCTCTTCTTTTAATAATATATAATTTTTGGGTTCACCCTTTATATTATTGTAGAACTTGTACATAGTTTTCTAGTAAAATACAAGTTTAGGTGTCTTTATTCCATCGGTCTCAATCCAGTGATATTCTCCCTTCAATCTCTCAGGCAATTCAATCTCCTTTAATGAATAGCATTCTCTGATAGCGAATGAATCCAGATATTCTACATTTTCAGGTATTTTTATTTTAGTGAAAGAACAATCTCCAAACGAGTATGCATATATTGCTGTTAAACTGTTAGGTAAATCAATATTTTCCATCTTTACACACCCGACAAATGTAAAATAATGAATTTCTCTTAATTTAATACCATCTTCAAAATCTACTTTTCTTAAATTTGAGCATTGAAAAAATGCCTCTGCACATATTGTCTCTACACTTTTAGGGATATAGACTTCTTCAATATCTTTTCTATTTCTAAAAGCCTGTGCCCCAATTAACCTGGTTCCTGCTTTAATACGGATTATTGAACTTTCATTATTTTCAGAAGTTAAAAGTATATTATCTACATACTTACATCCGTATTCATCCGGTTTTATATTATTTAAATACTTAGTATTTTCAAGACTATACCCGGCAATGCTTTCTATCTCTGAGGGTAAATTAATATCATACAAGTCCTTGCAATTATTAAATGCTCCATTGCCAATTTCAATTATACTTTCAGGCAATTTAACTTCTTCCAAACCTGAATGAGCAAAGGCATTTATTCCGATTCTTTTCAGCCCTTCTTTAATATTTATCTTTTTCAATGCCGTACAATTCTCAAAACAATTATCTCCAATTTCAATTATTCCTTCAGGAAGTTCAATCTCTCTTAACCTGGAATTATTTATAAATACAGCACTTGCAATTACCTTTGTAGAATCTTTAACTATGACAGTACTATTTAAACCTTTATTATATAAAAGCACTTTTCCAAGGTATACAGATCCATATTCATCAACCATTCCGCTTTTTAAGAATTCTGTTCCCCAAAACGCATTTTCTTCTACTCTTTCAATTCCTTCTGACATTCTCACTGTAGATAAACTGCTGCAATTATAAAAGGCAGAGGCACCTACAATCTTTAAACTATCCGGTAAATATATGCTCTTAAGATTTATACAATCACTAAATGTTTTTTCTTTTATTTCAGTTATAGTATTGGGTAGCTGTACGTTTGTCAGAGAACTACATTCTGAAAATGCACCTTCCTCTATTACTCTAACATCACCGGGAATATCTATTTCTGTTAATGATTTACATTTTAAAAATGCACCATTTCGTATAACTTCTAATCTTTCAGGTAATTTGATATCTTTTAAATTTGGGCAATTATAAAAAGCTCCCATTTCAATTTCTTTAATTCCGTCGGATAATGTAACCATCTCTAAATTCATGCAGTCTGCAAAAGCAAAAATTCCAATTTCATTTACTCCATCCGGTATTTCCACTACTTTTAAATCTTCTTTTTTTTCAGTAATTCCACTTTTTATACCTATAAAAACATTGTCTTTAATTATTATCCTACACTTCCAATTAATAAACGTAAGATAAACAATCCAAAGCACTAAAAAAAACAGTAATATGACTAAGTATTTTTTAATATTCTTCATTTTTTATCCCAATTTAAACTCTTTTATTCAGTTGCAACTTAAAATTAACCACGATTATATACTATAAATATTTTCTAAAATTTTTATTTAAATGTCAATATAAAAATACATATTTTTATATTTGGTATAATTGTAACAGCTGTCCTTTAGTGTTTTTTATAGAACAAGTGATTATTTTCATTTAATAAATATTATTATTGAAAGTCTAATTAACTACACGCTCTCCAACCTTCTCCTCCATCCCCTCAATAAATACCACTTGCTATATTTTAAATTTATGCTAGAATCTGTAGTATTGCTTAATCTATTTAAGCAAAATATTTTTGACGAGAGGTTTTTACACAATGAAATTAAGTGCAAGAAATCAATTCAAAGGAATTGTAAAGAATGTAAATGAAGGTGCTGTTAACGGCATCGTTACTATTGAAGTAAATGGAGAGGCTGTTTCAGCTACTATTTCTGTTAATGCTATCAAGGAGCTCGGATTAAAGGACGGAGCTGCCGCAATCGCTGTTATCAAGGCTACAGAGGTTATGGTTGCTACAGAGCTTCCAAAGATTTCTGCAAGAAACAAGTTCAAAGGTGTTGTAAAGAGCATTGAGGAAGGTGCTGTTAATGACATCGTAGCTGTCGAGACAAAGCTTGGTGTAGTTTCCGCAACAATCTCAAAGAATGCTGTAAAAGAGCTTGAGCTTGCCGTAGGTAAAGAAGCTTATGCTATTATCAAGGCTACTTCGGTAATGGTAGGTATTGAATAATATTTTTTAAATCAAAAAAGACTGCCCTTAAGATTTCTCAATCTTTAAGTAGCAGTCTTTTTTATTTTATTATTTTAACTTAAGCATAAGCTCATTGCTTCTTTTTATAAATGCACTCATTCTCTCAGGTGAAAGCGGACTGTGTGATATTGAAGCCAAATCATACAACTGTTCACATATCATGTCAAATAACTCTTCATGATTGTTTTCAAGAAGTTCCTTTACAAGCGGATGATTTGCATTAAGAACCAAAGTCTCTCCCTCTCCTCCAAACATTGAAGGATCCATGCCCATCATTCCGTACTGCTTCATCATCTCCTGCATTCTTCTGCTCTCTTCAGATATTGTGATTACCGAAGAAATATCATCGCTCTTTAAAAGCTGTACAGAAACTTTCAATCTGTCATTGTGAAGAGCGGTCTTTACCTTTTCAGATAATGCATCATATGAAGCCTTTGTATCTTCAGCTACCTCCTCACTTCTCATATCATCCGTCATATCGGAATCTATTCTAAGGAATTTTACATTATCTCTTTTCATCTCAAGAGTTGAGATAAAAGGTACATCAATGCTGTGTGGCAATACTACAGCATCCTTTCCGGCAGACTTAAAGATATTTACATACTGGCTCTGCTCTTTTACATCATTTACATAGAATATCTGAGTTTTTTCAACCTCTTTTTTCTCTTCGGAGTTCTCAATATTCTCATCTGCAGAAGTTTCAACCTTATCCTCGGAATTTTTACTTTCATCAACAAGCTCGTTTAATGTAAGGTACTTATCATTTATATTTTTAAATAATATATAATCTTCTACCTTTTTACCGAACTTCTCGTCTTTAAGATAACCGTACTTTATAAACGGTGCGATATCATCCCAGTATTTCTCATACTTATCTCTCTCGGTCTTGCACATACCTGAAAGCTTATCTGCAACTTTCTTTGCAATATATTCCGAGATTTTTCTTACCGAACCGTCATTTTGCAAAGCGGATCTTGAAACATTAAGCGGAATGTCCGCACTGTCTATTACACCCTTTAACAGTAATAAAAACTCCGGAATAACTTCCTTTATATTGTCGGCGATAAATACCTGATTGTTGTAAAGCTTTATTGTTCCCTCTATAGAATCATACTCCGTATTTATCTTAGGGAAGTATAAAATTCCTTTTAGGTTAAAAGGATAATCCATATTTAAATGAATCCAGAAGAGCGGTTCCTTATAATCCATAAAGACTTTTCTGTAGAAATCGATATATTCTTCATCGCTGCACTCATTAGGATGCTTAGTCCAAAGCGGATGTATATCATTTAGCGCTACAGGACGCTTTTTAATCTTTATCTTTTCCTTTGCAGGCTCTATTTCAACCTCTTCCTTAGTGCCGTCTTCTTTTTCTTTTTCCTCTGTCTTTGCAGGCTCAATTATAGTCTCTATTACGGTATCGCTTTCTAAAAGCTCATCTTTTTCTATAATTTCAGTAGCTTCCTCCGCATCTATATCCTTTAAGAATATCTCTACAGGCATAAATGAACAGTACTTGTTAAGTATCTCTCTTACTCTGAACTCGTTTGCGAACTCATGGCAGTTATCATTAAGGTATAGTGTAATAGCAGTTCCTCTCGAAGCTCTGTTGCCTTCTCCCATCTCAAACTCAAGACCGCCGTCACTTACCCAATGTATAGGCTTTGCGCCTTCTTTGTATGACAGTGTGTCAATACTTACTTTATCCGCTACCATGAATGCGGAGTAAAATCCAAGACCGAAATGACCTATTATCTGCTCTTCATTTGTCTTATCCTTATATTTTTCTATAAAATCCACAGCACCTGAAAAGGCTATCTGATTTATATACTTTTCCACCTCTTCTTCAGTCATACCGATACCGTTATCTATAAAACGTATAAGTTTTTGTTTTGGGCTGACTTCCACATTTATCTTATATTCATCTCCTTCAGGCTTTGTAAACTCTCCTGCAAGGCTTAATTTTTTCAACTTTGTTATAGCATCTGTTGCATTTGAAATCAATTCTCTTACAAAAATATCATGATCTGAATACAACCATTTCTTTATAATCGGAAATATATTTTCACTGTTTATTGATAAGTTTCCCTTTTTCATTTCATCACCTCTCTAATAAATTTGCAAATATATTATTTGCTTTGATATAACTATTATAACCATGAAAATATAAAAGTCAATAAAAAATTGGCACTCACCTAATATGAGTGCCAATAACTATTATTATATTTAATTATTTAACCAACTTATCAAGCTCTTTTACAGATTCAGTCTCAATAGCAATACCATGTGTTGCCTTAGCCGCATACTGATTTACTGCACCTTGAGATTTCTTGATATTCTGCATTGTTCCCGGTCCTGCCACGCAGCCTCCCGGACATGCCATTCCTTCAAGAAGATATCCCGGATACTTTCCTGCTTTGGCCATTGTCATCATCTTTTTGCAATCTGCAAGGCCTTCCGCATTCATTACCTTTACTTCTCTGTCAGGATACTGACTCTTAATAACTCCTACAACCGCCTTTGCAACTCCTCCGGATACCGCAAAGTTTCTTCCGTCTGTAGATGCATCGTTGACACCGTTCGGATCTTCTTCAAGATTTTCAATATCTATATGTTTTGCATCAAATATTCCGGCCATCTCTTCAAATGTAAGCACAAAGTCCACTTCACTTCTTACCTCTGTCCACATAGCCTCAAGCTTCTTTGCGGAACATGGTCCGATAAATACCACTTTTCCGTCCGGATGCTGTTTCTTTATAAGTCTTGCCGTAAGTGTCATAGGTGTAAGTGCCATTGATATACATTCAGCCTGATCCGGGAACACTTTCTTTGCCATCAATGACCACGAAGGACAACATGATGTACCCATAAAAGGTAATTTCTCAGGCACTTCATCAAGGAAGTCAAATGCCTCCTGTGTGGCACAAAGATCGGCACCGATAGCAACCTCAAATACATCGGCAAATCCGAGCGCTTTCATTGCCGCACGGAGTTTTCCGGGAGTAACCTTCGGACCGAACTGGCCTACGAAAGCAGGAGCAATAGCCGCATATACTCTGTCTCCCGACTGAATGGCTCTGATAGTCTGGAAAATCTGTGATTTATCTGAAATTGCGCCGAAAGGACAATTTACAAGGCACTGTCCACATGATACACATTTATCGTAGTCAATATCGGCTTTACCGTTTTCATCTGAAGATATTGCATCCATACCGCATGAAGCCGCACAAGGTCTTGTCTGAATAATGATTGCATTATATGCGCAAACATTTGCACATCTTCCGCATTTGATACACTTTTCCTGATTGATACTTGAGAATCCGCTCTCTTTATCTATCTTTACGGCACCTGTAGGACAAACCTCCGAACATGGATGTGCCAGGCATCCCTGACAACCGTTAGTTACATATACTCTCTTTTCAACACAACCATGACATGCAAATTTAATTATATTAATTAACGGTGGTGTATAATATGTCTCCGCCTTATCCGCAAGCTCTATACCCTCAGACAAAGGAGCATGATTAGCCGCACTTCTGTAAGGCAATCCCATAGCAAGTCTGAGCCTCTCACCTACTATAGCTCTTTCCAGGAAAACATTATTTCTAAAATTTCCCACTTCACCGGGAATAATCTTATAAGGAAGCTCCTCTATTCTTTTATCTACCGGCCACTCTGTGTGATAAGCCATTCTGGCAACTTCTCTAAAGATTCTATGTCTTATTTCCTGAATTCTTGTTTCAACACCTCTCACAATTTTCCTCCACTAAAAAAATTTTCCGTTTATAGTGACAATAGTTTCAGTATTTCTAAAACCGTCTTCTATACTGAGCAATGATATAATACTATATTTAAAAAATAAAATAAAGGTATATTGTTATTTTTTTATCAATTTCTTGTTTTTTATAAGAAACATACAAAATTGCATTAAAAAAAACGCAAAAACGGCAGACTGTACAGCCTGCCGTAAAATGTCTTATTTAATTTAACTTAAGATTAGTTCTCTTTCTTCTTTGTTGCAATTACAAATGCACCTGCTACAGTTGAAAGACCGAGTAATGCTGCATAAAGTCCCATTGCTGAAGCATCAGCTGTCTTAGGTACATTTAATTTTCCACGCTTAGCTGCTGTCACATCACCCTTTGTTGTAACATTTGTGTTTCCTGCTGCAGGACCTACATTAGCTGAAGGTGCAGTAGTATTTGATGGTGCAGGACCGTAATTTGACGCAGGAGTATTTGTAGGTGCTGTTGTTGCAGTAACAGTTCTTGAGCTTCCACTTCTTGATGAGCTTGATGAACCTCCTCTGCTGCTTGATGCTGTAGAGTTTGAACGAGTAGCCATAGAAGGTGTTGCATTAGATACTGTTGATCTTACTACAACTGTAGAAGTACCCGGTATAATAATCTCTGAAGGTGCCTTCTCTCCCTCTATTCCTATAATACGGGTTATCTTTCCCTCATTAATAACCTGTGCGCTTGCAGCGTCTGCAGATTTTCCAGGAATAATTATCTGTGAAGGTGCGGCAAAAGCAACTACACTACCTGAAACTAAACCTAAAGCCAATGTTAATGATAAAACTGTTTTTTTGATTATTGATAAGTGCATGATATGATACCTCCTTTTTCATATAAGTTTTTTTGATGAAGCTAATATATAACCTTATGAAAAAATTTTCAAGCACTTTATTCAATATGTAAATTTATAGTAAGATTTCTTACGAATAAACATATTTTCTTATAAATATATTTATTATTCCGTATCATTTTCAAGTTTAGAAGCTCTTGCCTCAACTTCCTTCTTCTGGATATCTCCCGGTGTCTGCTCATACCTTGCAAATTCATAGCTGAATACACCCATACCTCCGGTCATTGAACGAAGTTCGGTATTGTATCCGAAAAGCTCAAGCATAGGAACATCGGCTCTTATAAGCTGTTTTCCGTGATTGATTGACTCCATACCGAGAACTCTACCACGTCTCTTGTTGAGATCTCCCATAACATCACCTGTGAATTTATCGGGAACTATTACACTTACTGTATAAATAGGCTCCAAAAGTACAGGTGCAGCCTTCATAAATCCGTCCTTAAATGCGATTGTTGCAGCCATCTTAAATGCCATTTCAGATGAATCAACAGGGTGATATGAACCGTCCAAAAGCACAGCCTTTACACCTACTACAGGATATGCGGCCAAAGGTCCCTTAACGCAACACTCAGCCACTCCTTTTTCAACTGCAGGGAAATAATTCTTAGGTACCGAACCTCCGAATACAGTCTCCTCAAATACATATGGCTTCTCAAGATCTCCTGAAGGTTCAAAGCTCATCTTTACATCACCGAACTGACCGTGTCCACCTGATTGCTTCTTATATCTTCCTGCAGCCTCAACCTTTTGTCTGATAGTCTCTTTGAAAGCTACCTTAGGTCTTGAAAGCTCTATCTTCACCTTATATCTATCTAAAAGTTTGCTAACTACGATTTCAAGTTGTTGATCACCTATTCCGTAAAGAAGAGTCTGTCTGTTTAAAGTATCGTTCACATGCTTTAATGTCAAATCTTCTTCCATAAGTTTTGACAGACCTGATGAAAGTTTATCCTCTTCACCCTTGTTTACGATCTTATATCTCATACATGTATATGGTGATGAGATCTTTGGTCCATGATAAAGGATAGGTGCATTCTTTAACGCAATAGTATCACCTGTAGTTGTTGCACTAAGCTTAGCCATAGCGCCGATATCACCGGCAACAAGCTCAGGTACTTCTATAGCGTTCTTTCCTCTGAGTACATAAATCTTTCCGGATTTCTCCTCTGTTTCCTTACCTACATTATAGATTGCACTGTCAGGCTTCAGTGTACCTGTACAAACCTTAACCAATGAGTATTTTCCTATGAAAGGATCCACGATTGTCTTAAATACTCTTGCAGATAATGAAACCTCTTTATTATATTTTGCTGTAAAATGCTCACCGTTGCTTACGTCCACTCCCACACACTCTTTATAATCAGGTGACGGGAAATACTTTTCAATTGCCATCATAAGTGCCTTAAATCCCTGTGCGTCCACTCCTGAACCCATCATTACAGGCACGATATCTCCGTTGCAAATATTTTCTTTGAGTGCTGTTGAAATTTCATCATCACTGAATTCCTCACCTGAAAGATATCTTTCCATGTATTCTTCGCTTGTCTCGGCAACGGCCTCCATCAAGGCCTCTCTTGCAATCTTTAAGTTGGCTTCAACATAATCAGGTATCTCACACTCTACATAATCTGATAGGTTTGTAAATCTTCTACCCTTCATCTTTACGACATTTACAAATCCCACGAACTTTTCGTTTTCTCTGATTGGAAGATGGAAAGGAGCCACTTTTCTTCCGAAGCGAGTTTCAAGCTTCAAAAGCAGTTCACGATAGCTTGCCTTGTCATCGTCCATATTTGTTACAAAGAATATTCTAGGTAAACCGTATTCTTCGCACAACTCCCATGCTTTTACTGTACCTACTTCAATTCCGGCCTTACAATTGACTACAATAATGGCAGCGTCTGCAGCTGATACGGCTTCTTCCACCTCGCCTACGAAGTCGAAATATCCCGGAGTATCCAAAAGATTTATCTTTACACTTCCGGTATCTCCTTCATATTCTACCGGAACCAAAGATGTACTGATGGAAAAACCTCTTTTAATTTCTTCTTTGTCATAGTCGCTGATGGTATTTCCGCTTGAAATACTTCCCATCTTTGAAATATTTCCTGCAACAAAGCTCATGGCCTCTGCCACTGTAGTCTTACCCGAGCCTCCATGGCCAAGTAGTACGACGTTACGAATCTGTTTAGTTTCATAAACCTTCATAAGAGTATCCCTCCTTTTTAGTCAATAGACTTTTCTGATAAAGATATTTTACTAAACATACGATAAAATTTCAAGTTTTATATTCAATTTAGACAATGTAATTTACACTTTTATTATAGTTAAATCGTAATATATTTTTATAAAGTTTTTGTATAAATAGACTGTTTTAGTAAAGATAAATAGTCCTGATAAAGCCATATTACTATATCACTTTAAATTATTAAAGCAAAAGTAATTGACTAATGACTCCAAATGTACTAGACTTTTTATATTTAAAATTGACGTAATGTCGGGACGGAGGATTATGCAATATAATAATATAGCTTTTATAGGCTTTGGACTTATAGCGGGATCGATTGCCAAAGCAATAAGAAAATACAGACCTGAATCAATAATCTATGCCTATACAAACAACCGTTCCGAGCTGCTAAAAGGGAAAAGTGACGGGATTATCGACATTATTCTTGAGGGTATAGACAGCACTCTTTCAGACTGTGATATAGTGTTTTTATGTACTCCGGTAGAGCTCAATGATAAATATCTTAAAGATATAAAGCCTTATATAAGAAAGGATGCAATCATAACGGATGTGGGGTCCACAAAGTCCTCAATTCACAGTCTTGCAAAAGAACTTGAACTTGAGGATGTCTTTATAGGCGGACATCCTATGGCAGGTTCTGAAAAAACAGGGTATGACGCTTCGGATGCTCTGCTTTTGGAAAACGCTTATTATATGATCACTCCTTCCTCAAAAATAAATGACGAAAAATTAAAGGTATTTTCAGGAATAATCGAATCAATAAAGGCTATTCCCTTTGTAATAGATTATCAAAAGCATGATAAAGTTGTTGCCACTATAAGCCATTTACCTCATATTATTGCGGCTACACTTGTAAATCTGGTGAGTGAAAATGACTATGATGACGGAGTAATGAAAAGAGTTGCCGCAGGGGGATTTAAGGATATTACAAGAATAGCCTCGGCCTCTCCAATCATGTGGGAACAGATATGTATGCTTAATTGTGAACCTATAAATATGATGCTTAGAAAATATATAGATACTTTAGAGGATGTATACTCACATTTGTCTTCCAAGTCAAGCACATATATCAACAATATGTTTGCAAAATCCGGTGAATACAGAAATTCTCTTGATACAAACTCTCAGGGACTTATTATTTCAAAACATGATTTAAGCGTGCATATACAGGATAAACCGGGAGCAATTTCCGTTATCTCCGCCATATTGGCCGCAAATTCTATAAATATTAAAAATATCGGTATCAATCACAACAGAGAAAAGGGCGAGGGTGCTTTAAATATTTCTTTCTATGATGCCGATTCCTGTGAAATGGCAGGCAAATTATTGAAGGAATATAATTATAAAATTATTTAACGGAGGAAATATGATAAAAGGTAGATTAAGGGTTCCCGGCGATAAATCAATTTCTCACAGAGCTGTTATGTTCGGTGCCATATCCAAGGGTATTACAAATATAAAAGGCTTTTTAACAGGTGCCGACTGCATCTCAACAATATCAATTTTTAAAAAAATGGGTATTGATATAGAAATACAAAATACTTCCGTTACAGTAAGGGGAAAGGGACTTTACGGTCTCAGTAAACCGGGAGAAATACTTGACTGCGGCAACAGCGGTACTACAACCAGACTTGTAAGCGGTATTTTATCTGCACAAAACTTCACTTCTGTCCTCACAGGTGACAAGTCTATACAAAAAAGGCCTATGAACAGAATTATAGCTCCTCTCACATTGATGGGCGCCAATATTAAAAGTAATAACGGTTTTGCACCTCTTACCATTACAGGAAGCTCGCTTCACGGTATTGAATATAACTCTCCCGTTGCCAGTGCGCAGGTGAAATCCGCCATACTTCTTGCAGGATTATACGCAGATTCCCCGACTACTGTGATTGAGCCTGCAAAATCAAGAGACCATACCGAATTGATGTTAAAAAAATTCGGTGCAGATTTATATACGACAAAAACTTCCGCTACAATAAATCCATGTAAGGAACTTTTTGCAACCGATATAGACGTTCCTTCCGATATATCATCAGCTGCTTTTTTTATGGCTGCCGCAGTTTTGGTTCCGTGTTCGGAGCTTATACTTGAAAATGTAGGTATAAACCCTACAAGAGACGGCGTAATAAAAGTTTTAAAAGATATGGGTGCAAATATAGAAATAATCAATTCAAATGATGAGTTTGAGCCTGTAGCCGATATCAAAATATCCTATTCAAAGCTTCATGCAACTACTATAGGAGGAGACATTATACCGACTCTTATAGATGAACTGCCTTTACTTGCCGCCGTAGCTTCATTGGCTGAAGGTAAAACAATTATAAAGGATGCTGCAGAACTTAAGGTAAAAGAATCCAACAGAATAAAGGTAATGTGTGAAGAACTTTCAAAACTCGGTGTAAATGTAGTAGAAACCGAAGACGGTATGGAGATTGAGGGAACAAACAAACTTTTGGGAAATGTCACCATATCTACTCATGACGATCACAGAATCGCAATGACATTTGCTATTCTCGGACTGATTTCAGACGGTGAAATAAAGCTTGATAATAAAGCTTGTGTTGAAATATCATATCCTGAATTTTTTGACGATTTAAGAAAAGTAAATATTTGAAAAAAGCCGCAGTCGATATAATACTGTAAGTATATACCGATGGCGGCAATTTTTTATTTTTGATGTCCGAAAAGCATTGCTACATAATAAAATCCGTTGCTGTAATAATATCCGACTCCGGCATATATTGTGGATGCCGGAACATTCTCTATAAATCCCTCACTTTGAAGCATAAGTTCATTATGCTTTGGAGAGTTCTTAAAAGATGTAATCTTTATATCTGTAGATGATGAATTGTCCATTGTCAATATCTCAGATACTCCGATATAATTGTTTGTTATATTGTTCACGGTATAAAAAGCCTGTCCGTCAGGTCTGGTATGTTCAAATGACATCGCACTCTCCTTTGCTCTTTGCTGTGCCGCCGCCATAAGCTCACCGCTTATCACCATCTCAGGCAATCCCTTGCTTTTTCTGTACTCGTTTAACTTAAGGAAAAGCTCCGCTCTTTCGCCTGTGTTCTCTCCTGTGATATGCATTGCCACATCAAGTCCCGCCTGTCCGGATTTTGTCATTACAATTCCGTTTTGTGTCCAGGCACCCTCTCCGTTTAAATCATATCCGTCAGGTGATTTGGTATTCCTTAGCATAGCACTTTGAGGAAAGGCGCTGTTTCTTCCGTCATTAAAGAAATAAGCCTTACCGTCCACCCACTGCCAGCCTGTCAAGGTATATCCCTTTGTATTGAAATAATACCAGTTTCCGTCGATATTTTTCCACTGTGATACGGGATATTTGTAATCATCCGTCAAATACCATGTCCCCTTTGAATCATGCTGCCAACTTCCTGCATACGAGACCATGGAAAGTCCCATACTCATTGACAAAGCCGCTGCCAAAACAACTAATCTCTTCTTCATTTTTTCTCCTACAACTCATCCGAAATCCATTAAAATATATAGTAATCAACACTGTAAAAATATATTTTACATATGTAAATTTCTTGGGTATAATACAAAAATAAGTATCTATATAACTTTTATACAATATAATTATATCAGACACTTTAGGCAATTCAAAGTGCCTGTTTTATTAAACCAAATGAAGTATATTGTAAGAAATACACAATGGAGAAGAAAATATGAGTCAAGATAAATTTGATTTAGAAGAGGCTCTAAAAAAACTTAACAGCGCCCCTTCATCACAGAAGAAAACCGGTACAATCAAAAAGAAAAATGCCGTAAAGATAGAACCTGACTACAGATATGAAGCATGCAACGAATCTTTCCCCTGTGCCAATTGCGGAAAGATGATAAATCCTGAAGGTGCCGGTACACATCACAGAAACCATTGCCCCTACTGCCTGTCTTCCATTCATGTGGACAATGAACCGGGAGATAGGAAAAGCGATTGCAAAGGCATTATGGAGCCTATTTCCATCTGGGTTAAGGATAAGGGTGAATGGGCAATAGTTCACAGATGTAAAAAATGCGGTAAGCTTAACACCAACAGAAGCGCCGCAGATGACAATCCAGTACTTTTGATGTCGATTGCCGTAAAACCTTTGGCCTCACCGCCTTTCCCGCTTCATTTACTGGAAAATACACTTGATAAACAAAAATAAAGAGATGGCAAAGATTTTTTAAAGGTCTTTGCCATCTTTTAAATTCACATTTTATTCAGTTACTTCTTCTTTTCTGATTTCTTTTGTTCTTATCTCTTTGCAGATCATATCGACAAAATCTGAAAGTTTTTTGCTTCCCTCATCTCCTGCAAATCTGCTTCTTACAGATACGCTTCCTTCAGCTTCTTCCTTCTCTCCTACTACAAGCATATATGGAAGTCTTGAAAGTCTGGCATCTCTTATCTTAAATCCTATCTTCTCCGTTCTTGTATCAACAGTAGCGTCCACACCGTTTTTCTTAAGTTCTTTTAAAACGGAGTTTGCATAGTCTGCATACTTGTCTGATATAGGAAGAATTCTTACCTGCTCAGGGCATAACCATGTAGGGAACTTTCCTGCATATTTTTCTATAAGCCATGCAAGTGTTCTCTCATAGCATCCAAGAGATGTTCTGTGTACAATATAAGGTCTTACCTTTGCACCGTTTTGATCGATATAATAAAGGTCGAAGTTTTCTGCAATAGCGGCATCAAGCTGGATTGTAATCATTGTATCCTCTTTGCCGTAAACATTCTTTGCCTGAATATCAATCTTAGGACCGTAGAATGCGGCCTCACCGTCAGCCTCTGTAAAAGGAAGTCCCTTTTCTACCAGTATATTTCTAAGTGCCGCCTGTGTACCTTCCCAATATGCCTCATCTCCAAGGTATTTTTCCTTATTATCCTTATCCCACTTTGAAAGTCTGAATGTTACATCATCTCTAAGACCCAGTGTTTCAAGTACATATATTGCAAGGTTAAGACAGCTTTGAAGCTCTTCTTCAGCCTGATCCGGTCTTATTACATTATGGCCTTCGGAAATAGTAAACTGTCTTACTCTTGTAAGTCCGTGCATCTCTCCCGAATCTTCATTTCTGAAAAGTGTTGAAGTCTCACCCATACGATATGGAAGATCTCTGTATGACTTTTGAGTATTCTTGTATACATAATACTGGAACGGACATGTCATCGGTCTTAGTGCAAGAATCTCTCCGTCATGCTGAGGATCTCCCAAAATAAACATACCGTCCTGATAGTGATCCCAGTGTCCTGAAATCTTATAAAGATCCGACTTTGCCATAAGCGGAGTCTTTGTTCTTACATAGCCCCACTCATTGTCCTCAAGATCCTCAATCCATCTTTGTAGTTTCTGAATCATCTTTGTACCCTTCGGTAACATAAGAGGAAGTCCTTGACCCACTACATCTACAGTTGTAAAGAGTTCCATTTCTCTTCCAAGCTTGTTATGATCTCTAAGCTTAATATCTTCAAGATGCTTTAAATGTGCCTCAAGCTCCTCTTTTGAATTATAGGCTGTACCGTATATTCTTTGAAGCTTTGCCTTGTTTGAATCACCTCTCCAATATGCCATTGATGATGATATAAGTTTAAAAGCCTTTATATCCTTTGTTCTTTGAAGATGAGGTCCTGCACAAAGATCTGTGAAATCTCCCTGCTTATAGAAAGATATCTTCTCACCCTCAGGCAAATCTTTTATAAGTTCTACCTTATATGGCTCTTGTCTTTCTTCCATAAACTTGATGGCTTCTTCTCTTGGAAGCTCAAATTTCTCTATATGAGCACCTTCTTTTATAACCTTCTTCATTTCAGCCTCAAGCTTGTCAAGATCTTCTCTTGAGAAAGGCTCATGGTCAAAATCATAGTAAAATCCTTCCGCAATGCTTGGTCCGATAGCAAGCTTGGCATCCGGGAAAACTCTTTTTACAGCTTCAGCAAGTACATGCGATGCTGAATGTCTTATAACGGAGAGTGCCTCCCTATCCTTTAATGTAATAAGATTGAGCTCACAATCACTCTCAATTTCATCTCTTAAATCATGCATAACACCGTTTACTTCACCGGCAACAACATTTCTTGCCAAACCCTCACTGATGTCCTTAGCAATATCAATAATACTTTTTTTGCTCTCATATTCTTTTACTGAGCCGTCTTTTAATGTTATCTTCATATTTCCTCCATTTCCAATAATAAAAAATCGCCCCTAAACTTTCGTTTAAGGGCGATTGACGCGGTTCCACCTTAATTCAGATATATAAATATATCCCTCATTTGATTATAACGTAATCAACGTGCTGTATTAAAGCCACTCCGAGACGGTCTTCACATATACTTCCATAAGTTGCTCTCAGCCTCCAACTCTCTCTGTAATTTCCACATATGCTACTTTTCTCTTCTTCGTTTATGCACAATATAATATTACTTGATTTTACCTTTGTCAAGGTCTCAGTGTATTTTATTTATAAATTTTCCAAATAATTGAGCATACCTTCTACGGCAACCTTTGCCTGAGCGACTGCATCAACTACTGTTTTTGAGCCGTGAACCACATCACCTGCCGCAAAAACACCTTCAACCGTTGTCATGCAGTTTTCATCAACTATCAAAAGCCCCTTATCCGATGCTCTAAGTCCGTCTGTTGTAAGAACAAGTTTATTCTTAGGTCCGTTACTTACAGATATGATTGTAGAATCTGCATCTACATAGTCGAGTTCTTTTTCATAGTCGATAACATTATCTTCTTCATCAAATATTGCAGTCTTAAATACAGGACCGTCATATGTAATGGCTTCAATAGCCTTACCGAATATAAACTCGGCTCCTTCATATTTGGCCGCCTCGACCTCTACGGAGTTTGCTGCAACTCTTTTACTTCTGGCATAGAGCTTTACCGTTCTTGAACCTCTTCTAAGTGCCGTTCTTGCCACATCCATTGCGGCATTTCCCATACCGATTATCGCAACACTGTCTCCAAGCTTATGTCCGTCAGGATTTGCCAAGTAGTCTACACTGAAATGTACATTCGGCATACTCTCACCTGCAATACCCAAAGTCTTTGCTCTCCACACTCCGGTACCTACAAATACTGCCTTGTAACCGTCTCTGAAAAGATCCTTTATCTCCAAAGCTCCGCCAACTGCGGTATTGTTTCTTATCTTTATTCCCATTTTTTCCATCTTGTCATAGTATCTTTGCATTAAAGACTTCGGCAATCTGAAATCAGGAATGCCGTACTGAAGCACTCCGCCTATTGTATTCTTTTCATCAAAAATAGTTACATCATAGCCTTCTTTTATCATCTTAATCGCTACAGTCATACCTGCAGGACCTCCGCCTATGACTGCGACCATCACATTCTTTCTCGGCTTTTTAACAAATTCCATTCTGTCCAGATAAAAGTCCGATATAAACTTTTCTATATCACAAAATCTTACCGGATTGTTTTTTCTGTTCATTATACAATTACCGAGGCATTGAGCTTCATGGTCACAAACTATTGAGCAAACCAAAGATAAAGGATTGTTATCAAAGAGAATTTCTCCGGCCTCCATTATCTTTCCTTCTTTAAAAAGTGATATAACCTGCGGTATTGATGTTGTTATAGGACAATGACTGCTGCAAAGCGGTTTTTTACATTGCAGACATTTATTGGCCTCATTTACTATATGTAATCCCATATTTTACCTCTTACTTCCAACTAACTTAATATAAATCGGGTTAAGTTTACAGTGTAAATAAATATTTTTCAATAAAGTATCTGATAAAATACATTTAGATATTTTTTTGACAAAAGCCCATAAATCCGTCACGGATCCATAGGCTTTTTCTTTAGACTATTTATTCTTAAAATATTCCTTAAAACATTCAAATGTCTCTTCACTGATATAGTGTTCTATTCTGCAGGCATCTTCTATCGCTGTTTCCTTGCTTACACCCATCTTTTGTAAAATTTCACCTAATGTGATATGTCTTTCAAGTGTAGATTCAGCAATCTCCAAGCCCTTTTCAGTCAATGTGATATGTCCTTCATTGTCAACTTCAACATAGCCGTTTTCTCTGAACTTTTTCATCTGCTCACTTATAGTCGGCTTTGAATATCCCATTTCTCTTGCAATGTCAACTGCCCTTACAACTCCCGTCTTTTTCTTTAAACTGAGTATTGTCTCCAGATACATCTCGGCAGCTTCCTGTATAACCATAATTACCTCCTTCTTTAATAAATTCCTGCTTACTGTTTATGCTGATATTATACCTAAAGATGTCGCAATTATCAAATGCTTGCGACTCTTTTGGTTATCTTTGTAAAAATCGGACATCAAAAGATGTCCGAATATATTAAATTTGGTTTTTATTAATTCTCCGGTAAAAGATTTGTCATACTTGAAAGTGATATACCTACAGTTGACAAATTGTGAAGCAGTGATGATGTTCCCGGAGCAAGTATTCCCAAAATGCCCAGACCTATTAATGAACCGTTAAATCCCATAATAAATCTGAAGTTTGAGCGAACTCTTCTTGTAAGCTTATTTGAAAGTTCTTTTAATCTTACAAGATCGTTTAAATCATCGGCAGATATACATACATCCGCTATCTCTCTGGCAATTGCGGCACCTTCACTTATGGCAATACCGCAGTCTGCAGCCGATAATGCAGGTGAATCGTTTATACCGTCACCGATCATTATTACGGTTCTTCCCTTTGCCTTTTCTTTTTCCACGTAGCTTGCCTTATCCTCAGGCAATACTTCAGCGTAGAATTTATCTACTCCTACCTCTTTTGCAATAGCTTCGGCCGTATGGATATTATCTCCTGTCATCATAACTGTCTTTTTGATTCCAAGAGCCTTTAATTTCTTTAAAACATCCTTTGCTTCGGCTCTTAGAGGATCTGCAATCTCAATAATGGCTGCAAGTCTTCCTGCAATAGCCATAAACAGATGCGAATATCTGTGGTCAAGCTCTGCAAGCTTCTTCTTTGCATCTTCACTAAGCTGTGCCTTCTCATCTTCAATTACAAAATGATAGCTTCCTATTACAACCTTGTCACCTTCTATTTTACTTGCAATACCGTGTGCAACTACATACTGCACCTCGGAATGCATCTCTTTATGACGAATCTTTCTGTCTTTAGCCTCTTTTACTACAGCATTTGCTATTGAGTGAGGATAATGCTCCTCAAGGCATGCGGCAATCTTTAAGAGCTGATTCTCATCATCTCCGTCAATGCCGATAATTCTTTGTACCTTAGGGCATGCATATGTAAGTGTACCTGTCTTATCAAATACTATAGTATCTGCATTGGCAATTGCCTCCATAAACTTTCCGCCCTTTACGGTAATCTTGTCATTTCCGGCCTCTCTCATTGCCGAAAGTACTGCAAGAGGCATAGAAAGCTTCAATGCACATGAGAAATCCACCATAAGAACAGACAATGCTCTTGTTACATTTCTTGTGAACAGATATGTAAGTCCTGTTGCAAGCAATGAATATGGTACAAGTCTGTCTGCAAGTCTGTTTGCCATATTTTCGGTATTTGATTTAAGCTTTTCGCTCTCCTCAATCATTGATACAATCTTATCGTATCTGCTCTGTCCTGTAGTTGCGGCCACCTTTAAGAGACATTCTCCCTCTTCTACAACAGTTCCTGCATATACTCTTGATCCGGCTCTCTTTTCTACCGGTACGGATTCACCTGTAAGAGATGCCTGATTTAACATAGCCTCTCCACTTACCATCTCTCCGTCAACAGGCACTATATTTCCTGTATGAACTCTGATGGTATCACCTGATTGAATCTGTGAAATAGGAACGGAAACTTCACCGTCATCTGTTACAAGCCATACCTTATCTACATTTAATGACATACTTCTTGCAAGATCGTCTACAGACTTCTTATGTGTCCAATCTTCAAGCTCATTACCTACACCAAGCAAAAGCATAAGTGATCCGGCTGTTGAGAAATTGCCCTGTGCAATAGATATTCCTATAGACAATGCATCAAGCAAATCAACCTCAAATTTTAACTTAAACAAACATTTAAGGCCTTTATAAATATATGGAACAGCCTTAACAATTGTATAAATATTATTGATGATGTTTGGGAAGAACATTTTTCTCACGCCTGTGAACATGAGCATTCCCACCATCTTCTCCTGAAAATCTCTTGTTATCTGTCTGCCTGAAGTACTTGGCATACTCTCAAGCAAGGCTGTATTATTATAATCAAATTTCTTAAGTTTATTTATAACTGCGTCTCTTTTATTTTCCTTATAATAAATAGCGACATCGCAGGTTCTTTCATATACAACGGCTTTTCTGATAAATTCAAAGCCTTCCAAATAATATTGAAGCATATCAGCTTCTTTTACCGACATTCTTTTTTGAGCCATGCGCACACGCATTCTTCTTTTTGACTCGTGTAAAATTTTACAATTCACTTTTTATCCCTCTACATCTTTTTATAACTTAAGGAAGAGTCAGACTCTTCCTTATACTAAAAACTATATATTACTGATAAGAGAAATTACTCTTCGATGTTTCCTTCAGCTTCCTTTGCTGCACGCTCCTCGTTGATATCCTTAGCTTCTGCTAAAATATCACTTGCATTCTCCTGTACACATGAAACTGTATCCATTACACACTCCTTCATACGAAGTACTGCCGCTGTTCCCTGTGCATAAGCTTTCTTAGCATCCTTGCTTGAAAGCAACTTAATTCCTGCTGTACCGAAAAGTGTACCTGCTGCAAATAAACCGAACTTCTTCCATCCAAAACCATTAAGTAAAAACATATTAACCTCCTTAAGTTAGCGTCAACTAATTTTAACAATTATATTTTATAAAATTTATTACGGTAATAATATATCATAAACTTAAATCCTTGTAAATAGAAAATTTGCTCCAAAATAGGCCTTTTACTCGTGAATATTGTATTTTTTTTAATACTTTTTAGTTAGTTTTTACTGATAATCAGTAAATTCAGTAAGTAAGCTCTAACTTTTTCTTAAAAAAATCTTGCATTTAATGTTAGTGTATGCTAACCTATAGAATGTATTTGACATGTTTCATGAAAAGGAGGAGTTATGATGCCATTACTTATGGCTAACTTAGGTGAAGAATACACAATAAAGCAAATCGGCGGTCGTGAAAAAGATAAAACTTTTTTGGCAACTCTCGGATTTGTTGTTGACGGCAAAATAACCGTTGTTAATGCTATGGCCGGAAACTTGATTGTTAATATCAAGGATTCAAGAGTAGCAATCAGCAAGGAATTAGCCTCAAAGATTATGATCTAAGTAGCCCAAACAATTTTAAGAAGTAGAATGTAAGCATTTATCTACATTCGCCAATGGAATTTCCATTGTATGTTTTCAGAAATCACTTATTATAATGCGGAAAGGAGAATGGAATGGATACTTTAAGAGATGTAAAAATCGGTGAGACTGTTACTGTTGCCAGAGTTCATGGCGAAGGTCCTGTAAAAAGAAGAATCATGGATATGGGTGTAACAAAGGGTACAACTATTCATGTACGTAAGGTAGCGCCTCTTGGTGACCCTATTGAGGTTACTGTTAGAGGATACGAGCTTTCTATCAGAAAAGCAGATGCGGAAAATATTGAAATAAAAAGATAAGGAGCTAATATGGCAATCAGAATTGCGCTTACCGGAAACCCAAATACCGGTAAAACTACTTTATTTAATGCCTTGACAGGTTCAAACCAGACAGTTGGAAACTGGCCCGGTGTTACAGTTGAAAAGAAGGAAGGAAAACTTAAAGGACATACAGATGTTATTATTACAGACCTTCCGGGTGTTTATTCTCTCTCTCCATATACATTGGAGGAAGTTGTAGCAAGAAACTATGTTCTCAATGAAAAGCCTGATGCGATACTTAATATCATCGACGGTACAAACCTTGAGAGAAACTTATATCTTACTTCACAGGTTACAGAGTTAGGTGTCCCTGTTGTTATCGCGGTAAACATGCTCGATGTACTTGAAAAGAGCGGAAACAAGCTTGACCTTGATAAAATGAGTGAAAAACTTGGATGTCCTGTTGTGGAAATATCCGCACTTAAGGGTACAGGTGTTATGGAGGCTGCAGAAAAGGCTATCGAGATAGCAAAGAGCCACACTCTTCCAAAGGAAAAACATGAGTTTGACAAGAATGTAGAAGAAGCCGTTAAAGATATCATCGCTCTTCTTCCAAGCAGCGTACCTGAGCTTCAAAGAAGATGGTACGGTGTTAAGTTGTTCCAAAGAGATGATAAGGCTATTGAGCAGTTAAATCTTTCAGAAAGTACACTTGCCGATATTGAAAAGATTATAACAAAATGTGAAGATGCTATGGATGATGAATCTGAAAGTATTATCACATCCGAGAGATACAATTATATCTCAACAGTTATTGCAAGTTTTTATAAGGTTAAAAATAAAGACTATGTAAGTATTTCAGATAAGATTGACAAGATAGTTACAAACAGAATTTTGGGTCTTCCGATATTCGCAGCTATCATGTTTGCCGTTTATTATATTTCTATTACCACTGTAGGTACAGGAATGACCGACTGGGTAAATGATGTTTTGTTCGCAGAAATTATTCAGCCGGGTGTTCAAGGTTTCCTTGAATCTGCCGGCGTTGCAGAGTGGCTTGTCGGTCTTATTGTAAACGGTATTATTGCCGGTGTAGGTGCCGTAATCGGATTCCTTCCTCAGATGCTTACACTCTTCTTCTTCCTCGCTTTCTTAGAGGGCTGTGGATATATGGCGAGAATTGCATTCGTTATGGACAGAGTTTTTAGAAGATTCGGACTTTCAGGTAAGAGCTTTATTCCAATCCTTATAGGTACAGGTTGCGGTGTTCCGGGAATTATGGCTTCAAGAACTATTGAGAGTGAGCATGACAGAAGAATGACGGTTATTACAACCACATTTATTCCATGTTCTGCAAAACTTCCTGTTATAGCACTTATATCAGGTGCATTGTTTGATAATGACGCGTGGGTTGCTTCATCAGCTTACTTTGTAGGTATTGCCGCTATTGTCATCTCAGGTATCATGCTTAAGAAGACAAAACTATTCTCAGGCGATCCTTCACCGTTCGTTATAGAGCTTCCTGCATATCACCTTCCTACAGCAGGTTCAATCATCAGATCAATGGCTGAAAGAGGTTGGAGCTTCGTAAAGAAGGCAGGTACAGTTATTACACTTGCAACTATCCTTATATGGTTCCTTAGCTATTTCGGATTTGTAGACGGTTCATTCTCATATCTTGCTGAAGATCAGATGGATACTTCTCTTCTTGCAAATATCGGAAACACATTTGCTTGGATTTTTGCTCCTCTCGGTTGGGGTACATGGAAGCCTGCAGTTGCAGCCATCACAGGACTTATGGCAAAAGAGAATGTCGTAGGTACATTCGGTATTCTATACCATGTTTCCAATTTCAATGCGGATACCGGTGAGGGTATCTGGCAGCTTTTACGTGCCGACTACACACCTCTATCAGCTTACTCATACCTCGTATTCAACCTTCTGTGTGCTCCTTGTATTGCAGCGATGAGTGCTATCAGAAGAGAGATGAGCAGTATAAAGTGGTTCTGGACTGCTGTAGGATATCAATGTATTTTTGCATATATAGTAGCTATGATTATATATCAGATAGGTTCACTTATCCTTACAGGTAAGTTCGGTGTCGGTACAATATTCGGATTTATCGGAATCGCAGCTATTATTTACGGTCTTGTACGCAAGCCTTATGAAGAAAAAAACTAAAGCTTACGCATAAACCGTTTCATTAAAGAAAGGAGATAATTATGGCAGCAACAGTTGTTATTTCAGCTGTATTGGTCGGCGTAGTGGGTCTTATTGTAAGATCTATTTATAAAGATAAGAAAAACGGGAAGTCCTCTTGTGGTGGAGGATGTGGCGGTTGCTCAGGCAGCTGTCATACCTGATTCTTTATTCAAATATTTGAATCCAATTAAAAGAAAGAGCCCCGGCATTTGCTAGGGCTCTTCTTTTTTACCAAGTCTGATATTTTCTATTTTTTCTTTTAACTCTCCTTCTAAAGAATCAAACAATCTGTTTGTAACTGAAGTCTTTTCTATATGTTCTTTTCTGAAAGCCTCTTTGGTATCCTCAAGATCCTTTAAAAACTCCCTTGCAGAGATAAGTATTGCCCCCTTACCTCTTATAATAATCTGCTCAATACCATCTGATGTTGCTACGGTGACATCATATCTTTTTATCATTTCATGTGTTGTCTTTTCTATATACTGATCTGCTGTTTCCGCAGTCTTTGTATATACCACATACACACCCGAGAAATTCTTTACTTCCGTAGGATGATTTACCAGTCTGTAAGCATCAAATACAACAATAATCTCATAATCTTTATACGCCTTATAATCTATAAGAAGTTCAACAAGCCTGTCTCTTGCCGCATCAATATTTATCTGTGCAAGTTCATTTAAAGACTTTGAGGCAAAGATAATATTATATCCGTCAACCAACAGATAATGTTTCTTCTTTACCCTTTCTTTATAAACATATTCTTTTTCAGGTGTTCTCTTTACAGGAGCATCCCGGTCTCCTATCCTTGGAGTGACTTTACCATAGGTCCTTTCAAATATGGCCATAAGCTCTTCACTGTCGGCTTTTGAAGCGTCATAGGTGGATCTGACAGTCTCTATCTTCTCCTCTTCTTTTACAAGCTCAAACTTCTTTAAAGGTAAATGCATATAGTTAAATACTTCATTCCACGGCACTATAAAACTCTCGCCATGAGAACAAAATACGGAATCCGGAGTGTTCTTTGTATCATATTCCGACATATATGAGCTTTTTTCTATAATCTCATCCGCATTATGGCATGGTAAAAATCCTTTAAGACTGAATCCTATATGTCCAAGTCCCTTGGTATATGATAAAAGCGTACTTCCATAGTTTTGTATATTGACGGTAGGTGCATATCCCGTAACTCTAAGAGTCTCACCCCCCTCATAGCTTATATCTTCGGCATTCATATTGTTTAAATCATTTAACAGTCTGCCAAGAGAATTCATGGGTATATTTATCTCAAAGTCATAGTAAGGTTCCAGTAAGACAGATTTTGCATACATCAATCCATGTCTTACAGCTCTGTTTACCGCCTCAAGAAAATCTCCTCCCTCGGTATGCTTTTCATGCGCTCTGCCTGCTACCAGAGTAAGCACCACATCGGTAAGCTCACTGCCTGTCAGCACTCCTCTGAATTTTGAAGTCTCAACAATATTTCTTACCTGACTCTGATAATTCTTTGGAAGCTCATCATCCGACACCTCATTTACAAATACTATGCCGCTTCCTCTCTCGCCTTCACTGATAAGCATATGCACTTCGGCATAATGTCTTAAAGGCTCAAAATGCCCTACACCCTCGATATATCCTGCTATAGTTTCCTTATAAATAATACCGCCGTCTATAAAATCGCAGTTTAACCCGAGTCTCTCACCTACAAGATTTTTTATAAGATCTATCTGAACTTCACCCATTAAGCTTACCTTGATTTTAGCAAGTTCTTCATCATACTCCATTTTTATTTCAGGTATCTCGTCAAATATCTGCAAAAGCTTAGGGTATATTTGATTTATGCTTATATCGTCTGGGAATACCATATTGTAACTGAGTACCGGTAAAAGCTTTTGTACAGGCCTTTTTATATCTCCGAATGTATCACCTGCATGAACTTTTGACAGTCCTGTTACCGCTATAATATCACCTGCAAAGGCATTTTCTACAGCTATGTATTTTTCACCGTCATAAGCTCTTATCTGATTTATCTTTTCATCAAAGAGTGTATCCTTTACCTTCAGGCTTCCACCAAGAAGCTTTATAAAGGAAAGTCTGTTTCCGTTTTCATCATATTTTATCTTGTATACTATTCCTGATAGTTCATCAGGATAAGTCTTTTCATGTATATACTCTTTTATAAGTTCAAGTATTCCTTCTATATTAATAAGTTTTAATCCTGAACCGAATATAGTAGGAAATACCTTTGAATTCTCTATACAATAGCTTATATCGGATTTTGTTATATCTTCCCCTTCAATAAACTTTTCTATAAGAGCTTCATCACAGGCTGCAACCTCTTCTAAAAGCATCTTATTTTCATTTGAAAAGTCCACTATATTTTTTGAAAGAGCTTTTTTAAGCCCCTCCAATACTTTGTCCTTGTCAAACTTATCACTGTCTATTTTATTTACAAATATTACAGTAGGTATATTTGCTTCTCTTAATAATCTGAAAAGAGTATGTGAATGTGATTGTACACCTTCACTTCCGCTGATTACGAGAACTGCAATATCAAGTACGGAAATGGTTCTTTCCATTTCCGCACTGAAATCTACATGTCCCGGAGTGTCAATTATATTTATTTCTATATCATCTATACTTGTCCTTGCAAGCTTTGAAAATATAGTTATTCCTCTTTTTCTTTCATATTCATCATTATCCAAAAAGCTGTCTCCGAAATCCACTCTTCCTGTTTTTCTGAGCTTTCCTGTTTTGTAGAGTATCGCCTCTATCAATGTAGTTTTCCCGGCATCTACATGTGCCAACACACCGACATTAATCATAGCTTTAACCTATGTCAATGCGGCAAAACTTACAGGCACAAATTTTTCAATTTCTTTTGGATCCATCTCCACCTGATAACCGATTTTGCCTGCACTGAATATAATATTTTCATAATTCAAAGCTGTGGAATCAATTACAGTAGTAAATCTCTTTTTCATACCTATCGGAGAACAGCCTCCATGTATATATCCTGTAAGCGGCAATAAATCCTTTGACTTCAGCATTTCTATAGACTTTTCACCCACCGCTTTTGCCGCCTCTTTTAAGTTAAGCTCCTCTGCCACCGGTATTACAAACACATAGTTTGCCTTACTCTTTCCTACAGTTACCAAAGTCTTAAAAACCTTTCTCTCATCCTGTCCCAAGAGATTTGCCACCTCTACACCGTTTGTAGCCGGCGTATCTATATATGAATAATGATTATACTTTATCTTTTTCTGATCCAAAAGTCTCATTACATTTGTTTTCTCGTCCATTTTTCTCTCTTTCCTTTTATATCTGTCAACTTAAAAGTGAGACCGCTTCATTTATATTTCTTACCCCTATAAGCTTCATATTCCCTTTAAAAGAAATCTTCTCAAGGCATACCATGGGTAAAATACATACCTCAAATCCAAGCTTCATAGCCTCTCTGATTCTGATCTCAGGCATACTTACAGCTCTTACCTCGCCTGAGAGTCCCACCTCTCCGAATATTACCGTCTTTTCATCTATTGTCCTGTTTTTCATGCTTGAGATAAGCGACATGATAATTGACAAATCCAGTGCAGGCTCATTTATTCTAAGTCCACCGGCTATATTTATATATGCATCATATCTGCTCATTGCAAGTGCACATCTTTTTTCTATAACCGCCATCAAAAGATTTATTCTGTTTACATCCGTTCCTGTGGAAGTTCTCCTCGGAAGTCCGAATGCTGTAGGAACCACCAAAGCCTGTACTTCAACCAGTATCGGTCTTGTCCCCTCCATCAAACATGCTACGGCCGCTCCTGTAGCATTCTGCGGTCTGCCGGATAGCATAAACTCGGAAGGATTTTTCACTTCTATAAGTCCCACCTGCTGCATTTCAAATACACCTATCTCATTTGTAGAACCGAATCTGTTCTTGACAGCACGCAGTATTCTATATGAAGCAAATCTGTCACCTTCAAAATATAGTACCGTATCTACCATATGCTCAAGCACTCTCGGACCTGCAACCTGTCCTTCTTTTGTTACATGTCCGACTATAAATATAGCTATATTATTTTCCTTTGCCACCTGCATTAAAAGATTTGTGGATTCTCTTACCTGACTTACACTTCCCGGAGCCGACGCAACCTCTTCATTAAACATAGTCTGTATAGAGTCTATGACTACCACATCCGGCTTTTCACTCAGCACGGTTTCTTTTATAATATTGAGATTGGTCTCACACAGAAAACTTAAATTATCTGTGATTTCTCCCACTCTCTTTGCTCTCATCTTTATCTGCTTTAAACTCTCCTCACCTGAGATATAAAGCACAGTTCTGTTATCATTCGATATGTTCTTACAAACCTGAAGCAATAATGTGGACTTTCCAATTCCCGGATCTCCACCCACCAAAACAAGTGAACCTCTTACCACTCCACCGCCAAGTACTCTGTCAAGTTCCTCAAAACCTGTCTTAAATCTGTCCTCATCTTCCAGCTGTATTTCAGACAGCTTAGCAGGCTTTTTATATGTATTTGCAGATATTCCTCTGCTTACCGTCTTTGTCTTTGCTACGGGCTCTTCCACAAGACTGTTCCATGCCTTACACATATGGCATTGTCCCAACCACTTCGGTGACTCATATCCGCATTCCTTACAAAAGAATGCACTGGTTTTTGCTTTTGCCATAAAAACCTTTCTATTTAAAATGGGCATATCCGGCTTACCGATATGCCCATGCAACTATCTTTTTTTGATTAAAACCTTTGATCCGTTCTCACTTAGCTCAACACTAAATATAAGCTTACCTGATAGATTGGTCTTCATGCCTCCGATACTTACATCATCGACATAAACCTCATATTCCGTATCTTCTTCCAAGCCGATAGTTATTTGAGTATCCCCAAAACCGTATATATCAAAAGAAGTTATATTTGGGGTGGTTTCAAATTCCATTACTGTACTACCCGGAACCGATTCATACACAAAAGCCGAATTTCTTTCAAGCTTTGTTATCTCCTTAAATGTCTTTACCTTATATACGTCCCCCTCATGTGCAAAATCTTCTACCTTTGACTTTGTACCAAGAATATAATTTCCAAAACTAAGTTTACCATCCGCCTCTTTGCAAATCAGACTCTCTACTACAGGCATATAAACCTCCTACCAAGCTATGTTTTTGTAGAAATAGTATACAACATTTGGAAAGTTCAAACAAGTATATTATTGAGAATTAACATCTATTTTAGCTTCTATAGCCGGTTCATACTCATCAATCCAATCCCGGCTTTGTACACAAGCTACAAAATCCTTATTATCCCACAAGTGGATAGTATTCTCTTTGTCTTAACATAATACCGTGGTGTACATATAGTGTCAATTTTGATGAATGACTGTTCCGTCCATAATTCTTCATCATTTTTCAATAGTTGTCATCGCACAATAAAAAAGGGGCTGTCGGGAAATAAGCATTTCTACTTCCCGCAGAACTAAATAAAAATATCCTGACAAATACAAGGCGTTTTTGCTTTGTAACTTTGTCAGGATATTTTATTTTTCTATAATGCTGTCTATTTTTTGGCATAAAATCCCCTTGGTATATATTTTGCTTTTGCATTTTTTACTATGCTGTTTTCTCCTGTAGTTTTCCTTCAAATTTCTTTAGTTTGGCATAGAGAAAACGATGATATTTATTTATATTTCTTCCTATTGCAAAAAGCATAAATTCTTTATAAACCTTATCTAAAGTATGATCGTTAAAGTGTCATTAATCTTCATTACTTTGTTCTTATCAATATCTTTATCAGGATTATACTTGTATAAACATTTAGACTTATGTTCACATCCACTACAGTCTGAACATCCATATACTTCATATGTTTGTGTATAACCGTTCTGTTCTTTCTTTTCTGTGTTGATATGTCTCAGTTCACGGCCGTCATGACAGATATAGACTTGCTCATCCTCAAATACCATTGTCCTCATGTTGTAGTATTTGCCTATATCTTTACTGTATGCTCTGGTTTTTCGTTTTTCATGATCCTGTAGTTTTATATAACTATCTATCTTATTTTCTTTTAGATATAAGAGATTTTTCTCACTACAATAGCCGCTGTCTGCCGTCACTTCTTCAAGTACTTCTCCAAATGCTTCCTTATGCTTTGGGGAAACTGGAATTAATGTATTATAATCTGTACGATCATTACTTACATAACTATGTACAATAAAATAATTCTCTACCGCTATCTGTACATTGTATACCGGCTTTAGCTGTCCGTTCAACATATGATCTTCCTTCATTCGCATAAAGGTTGCTTCCAAATCAGTTTTGGAATAGCTGTTTCTATCTTTTCCCATAATCTCAAAGCATTCTTTATAGTTCATTAATCGCTGTCCACAATGTTCAAGTTCTTCATATAGTTGTTGAAGTTGTAGCTTTCTCTTGCCCTTTCCGTTAACAAAGACAATGCCTTCTCCGTAAGCAATAGCCATAAGGTTTTTCTGAAGTTTAAGCAGTTCAAGAGAATAGCATCTATGACTTTATCAATTCCGTCAATCACAAACATCTGTGCATTTCCAAGCCCGTACTTCTCCCCAAAACCATTATCTTGTAAAAAAGAGTTATAGTCTGAATAAAGCTTATCGATAGAATCCAGAAGACCTGCCGGATGATAATTAATACTTCCACGCCATACAAAAGTATAACGATTAGCATTAGCTTCTATTTTTGTTCCATCAATAAACAATTCTTTTAATGTTACAAGCCCTTCTTTTTGTAAACGTCTCATAAACTGATAGTTTAATTCGTCAAGAATGTCTAAGGTAAGTTTCTTGCCTTTAAATTCATAGAAAGCATCTCTTTTAAGCTTTTTGCCCCCAGTAAGCAGGATAAAAGCGATATCTCGTTCACATAAATCTACAATGCGATCGATGGAACGTATTCCTCGCATATTTGCATAAGTAATAACTGCGTACATCATGATCGGGTTGTACCCTGTTCTTCCCTTGTCCGAACAATTGGCTAACAGTCCGGAAAAATTTAAATCCTCCATAACTTTTTTTATGGTATAGACAGGATCGTCATCGGGTAAACTCGATTTTCATTTTAATTTGTACTAAATCTTGACATAGAACCAACAAAACTCTACCAACCTAATCACTCATAATAAAATCAGAAAATAATTTTCGGCATTTTTCACAATGGAAATATACTACCCATGTACTGTAACAATATATTATTTTAATAGAATACAACATCAGGTTCTTTAAACCTCTCATTTAATTCCTCGCTTGAATGATATTTATCTTTTAAAATATATATTTTACCTAAATAATATTCATCTTTCAGTTTTTCCGGTACTCTAATCTCTTCCAGCATATAACATTCACTGATAGCATAGGGATCTACATATTCTACATTTTCAGGTACCGTTATAGTTTTAAAAGCACAATTTATAAAGACATGATCTTGTATTTTCTTTAAATTCTCAGGCATTTCTATTTCTTCCAAAGATGTACACTGACCAAATGTACATGACCTAAGTTCACTCAAATTGCTACCCTCACTGAAATATACCTCTTTTAATCTTGAGCAATTATAAAATGCATATTCACATATTATTTCAACACTTTTAGGTATATAAACACCTTCGATAAACTCTCTGTCTTCAAAAGCTCCCGCTGCTATCATTCTGGTGCCGTCTCTAATTTTTATTCTTCTCACACCTTTACCTGTGTAACCGAGAAGTATATCGCCAACATATTTACATCCATATTCATCAGACTCCATATCAAGCAGATAGTCGGTATTACTAAAACACCAATGTCCTATATTTTCTACGCACTTCGGTATATTTATTTCAGATAAATGTATACACTCCATAAACGCATAATCACCTATATCAACCACGCTCTCCGGTAAACTCACCTTTTTTAATCCCGAATACATAAATGCGGATTCCCCTATAATATGTACTCCTTTAGGAATGCTTATTTCTTCCAAAGATTTACAAGATCTGAAGCTCTCATTTCCTATTCTCTCTAAACTGTCCGGAAATTCAATCTTCTTTAAATTTTCATTATCATAAAATACACAGTCTGCAATTACTTCGGTGTAATCTTTAACCTTAACATACTCTTTATCCCCATCACTATATACCAATACTTTTCCTATATATGCACAACCGTATTCATCAATATCCGCTTTCCTAAGAATATCAGTTCCTAAGAAAGCATCTTCTCCAACAGTTTTTATCTCTTCGGGAATATTTATATCAGATAAACTGCTACAATTTCTGAAGGCATATTTGCCTATTTTTTCAAGACTGTTAGGAAATTTTATTGTTTTAAGCTTCTCGCAACCCTCAAAGGCACTGTCCTCTATTTCACCTATATTTCCCAAAAAAACAATATCCTCCAAAGATCTGCAATCCGAAAATACTTCCGTATAAGCAGCTCTCACACCCTTCGGTATTTCTATTTTCTTTAGTGAAATACAATTGTTAAAAGCCCCTGTCTGTATTACTTCCAGATTATCAGGTAATTTTATATCTTTAATTTTTACACAATTATCAAAGGCATGAAATCCTATTGTCTTTACTGTCTCCGGTATCGTAATATTTTCCAGATTTGTACAATTATAAAATACTCTATCACCTATATCTGTCACTCCGTCAGGTATCTCTATTTTTTTGATATTCTCTCTTTTCTCCAATATACCGTCTTCAATACCTAAAAAGATATTATCTTCTATAATCTTCTTACATTTCAAATTGCTCAAAAAGAAACCTATAGCTATGGTAAGGGCTATACCCGTTATAATAAATAAATATATCTTAGTCTTTCTGTTACCCACAAACATCCTCCCCTCTGATATTGCTATTCTAATAGGTAATTTCAATAATATATAACTTTAGGGTATACCTTTTCAGAGTTTATCTTTTTCTTTATTATAGCAAAATCCTCTTTTATACTTGAAGGTACTTCAATTTGCTTTAGGTTCTTGCATATAGTTATAGCAAGACTGTCTATATACTTCATACTTTCCGGAAATCTTATTTTTTCAAGGCTTTTACAATATGCAAAAGCTGCAAAGTGTACCTCTTCCAATCTTGAAGGCAGAGTAATCTCTTTTAAACCGGTACAACCAAAAAATACTCCCATATTCAATATTTTGATATCACAGCCCTCCTTAAATACAACCTTTTCAAGTGCTTCACAGTCTTCAAAAGCCTTTACACCAAGATATTCTGTACTCTTGGGTATCTCTATTTCTTTAAGACTTTTACATTCTTTAAAAGCTCCCAATTGAATTTCTTTAATATTGCTTTCTTCTTCAAATATACACTCATTTAAATTCTTACATCCGCTAAAAGCTTCCCTGCCTATGATTTCCACACTTTTTGGAATCTCTATGCTTTTTAATCCTTCAGAGTTTAAAAACGCCTCACTACCTATACTCTTTGTTCCTTCCCTGACTTTAACATAACTTGCTCCATGTTCATATTTAAGTAGTATATCTTGGAAATATTTACATCCGTATTCATCCTTTTCCAAATTTTCAAGCCAGTATGTATTCTCAAATACTCCTGCATCCAATTCGTCAGGAGTTTTTTCCATATCGATATCAGATAAATTTCTACAATTTGCAAATGCCATACTTCCTATATTCTTTACCTTTTCAGATATATTTATGCTTTCTATATCACATTCATAAAATGCTCTGTCTTCAATATCTTCTAAGCTTTGCGGCATATTTATATTTTTAAGACTTTTACAGTTTGTGAAGGCTTCATCCCCCACAACTATAATACTTTCAGGTAATTCAACCGTAATTAAATCAGGCAGATTTGAACAGGCTTTACTTGCAATCACTCTTGTACCATCTTTTACCTTCATTTCACTGCCTTTATTCCAATATTTTATCAGGGCATCACCTATATATATTCCATTCTCATCTTCCCAGAGTCCCCTCTCATAATACTTTGTACCTTCAAATGCACCTTCCTCAATATATTTTATTCCCTTAGACATATCTATTTCAGAAAGTTTTTTACAACCTTTGAAAGCATAGGAATTTATCTGTTCGACCGAATCCGGAATATCTATACTTTTTATTTTTTCACATCCCAAAAACGCTTCACTTCCTATACTTTTTAAACCGTCATTAAGCCCTATTTCTGTCAGGTTATTACAGTTTGAAAATGTAGACTCACCAATCTCCTTTACTCCAAGCGGAATACTTATTTTTTCCAAAGCAGTACAATCTTTAAATGCTGTTGCATTTATTTTCTCCAGGCCTTTGGGAAATTCTACCTTTTTTAAATTTGAGCATTTATAAAACGCTCCTTCACCTATCTCTTTTACATTATCCGGTATATTAATATATTCTATTTTTCTACAGCCTGCAAATGAAAGTATACCGATACTTTCCAATGTATCCGGAAATTTTACAGTTTCTAAATTTTCACAATCTATAAAGGCATACTCATTTATCATTTTTACACCTGTAGGAATTATCAGCTCTCTCATACTTTGCCTACTCTCAAATATACCTTCTCTAACACCTACTAATATATTTTCCTTTATAATCAGTTTCCTTTTTGCATGAGTACTTACATATATTGAAATAATCACAATCAATAATATAAAAATAATCAGCCTGACTTTTCTTCCTTTGCTCATACACAAATTTCCCCTTTATTTTACTTCACCACCTTAACAGCTTCATATAAATAATCTCTGTTAGTAAACAAATCCCATATACTTATAGCCCTATCCTCAAATAGAGTTTTTTCTGTCCCGTCTTCTCTTTCATATATTATTTTCCCCTTAAACTCCGAATCGTCATAATCCATGTATTTAAGAACATACAGATAATATGTACCGTCCTCTGCTGTTTTATACATATATTTTATAAGTTCATCTAAATTGTTTACTTCTTTAAACTCTTCCAGTCCTGCAGTTTCAGATATGGTTTGCGGTGATGTAAGCTTACCGTTTTTATCTCTTTTACACACTCTCAGATGCTTCATATTATCATTAAAAAAATCTATAAACTTCTGTGTATTTTCATCTTCTACAATCTTATATCTATATAAAATCCTACTTTGCCCATAAATGTAATCTGAAATGTCCCGTTCAACCGCATATGACTTATCATTATCCGTATATACATCATGAACCTTTCCTATCTTATCAATACACTCAAGGTCTGCTCTTAATAAATCTGCCAGCATTGCAATAATTCCCGCTTCAACACGATATTTCTCCGCTCTGTTTATTCTTCTGTCATTTAAATATTCCGCAATATCCATCGATGAAAAAAGCAATGTCAACACAAAAGATATTATTACAATAATCTTGAGCTTCTTTATTTCTATTCTTCTTGTTTCACTACACATAATCATACCCCCTAAAATTTAATAAAACACGTCTAAAATCCCTTAATTCATCTGATAATCCAATGTATCCGACATTAACATTATAATGGCGGATACGGATATCTTTATTTGACAATAAATACAATATACTACTATTTTCGTTATGCTTATTTACCTATATTTTAATCTATAAAACTGGTATTTTCAAGTTTTAATATAAAAGTATCTATATATACTTATTATGTTCTTAACTGTTCACAAAAATTAAACAAAAAACACGATACGCATTTTACATATAACAAAAAACTGCCACATACTCTTTACGAGTACATGGCAGTCTGTGCGTCTTTATTATATTAGCTATTAGCCTGTAATTTTAGCAACGTTGAGTCTGATTCCCGGACCCATTGTTGATGTTAAAACTACACTCTTAAGATAAGCACCCTTAACTGTGCTTGGTTTTGCCTTATTGATAGCATCCATAATGCTCTGGAAGTTCTCCAAAAGCTGCTGCTCACTGAATGAAGCCTTTCCTACAGGTACGTGAACGAGGTTTGTCTTATCAAGACGATACTCTACCTTACCTGCTTTGATGTCTGCGATAGCCTTTGTAACATCCATTGTAACTGTACCTGCCTTAGGGTTCGGCATAAGTCCCTTTGGTCCGAGTACCTTACCGAGGCGTCCTACAACGCCCATCATATCAGGTGTTGCAACGATAACATCAAAATCTAACCAACCGTCGTTCTGGATCTTTGGAATAAGCTCCTCTGCTCCAACATAGTCAGCTCCGGCAGCCAAAGCCTCATCAGCCTTTGGTCCCTTTGCGAATACTAAAATTTTTACAGTCTTACCTGTTCCGTGTGGTAGAACTACCGCACCACGAATCTGCTGGTCTGCATGACGTCCGTCAAGACCTGTTCTTATATGTAATTCTATTGTTTCATCGAACTTAGCAACTGCTGTCTTCTTAATTAAAGCTACTGCCTCGCTTGCATCATACTGTACGCTACGATCAACTAATTTGGCAGCTTCAACATATCTTTTTCCGTGTTTCATGTGTATTACCTCCTAAATTAGTCTTCTACTGTGATACCCATTGAGCGGGCTGTACCTGCTATCATAGAGATAGCTGAATCAATATTTGCTGCGTTAAGATCAGGCATCTTAAGAGTAGCGATTTCCTCAAGCTGTGCTCTTGTAATCTTAGCTACCTTTGTCTTGTTAGGTACGCCTGAACCTGAAGCGATTTTACATGCTTTCTTAAGTAAAACTGCAGCCGGTGGAGTCTTAGTTATGAAACTAAAGCTTCTATCTGCATAAACTGTGATAACAACAGGGATGATTAAGTCTCCCTGATCTGCTGTTCTTGCATTAAACTGCTTTGTAAACTCAACTATGTTTACACCATGCTGTCCGAGAGCCGGACCGACAGGTGGAGCCGGTGTTGCTTTACCAGCAGGTATCTGCAATTTGATATATCCTGTAACTTTCTTTGCCATATGGCACCTCCTTGTGGTAATTTCGGGGATTTCCCTCCCACGCATTTAAATAAATGCAACTATGTAATAAATTACATCTTCTTAACTTCTGTGAACTCGAGCTCTACTTTTGTCTCGCGTCCAAACATTTCTACGTTAATAGAAACAGTTTTCCTCTTTTCGTTGACAGCGGTAATCACTCCCACGGTATCCTTCCATGCTCCGCTGATGACTGTAACCATATCGCCTTCCTTAAGGTCAACCTCAAGTCTTGCTTCAGGCTTTGCGGCATCTCCGCTGTAGCCAAGTGCTACAAGTTCATCTTCGGTGAGTGGTACCGGCTTGCTTCCCGGGCCTACGAAACCTGTAACGCCTCTGGTATTCCTTACAACATACCAGGTTTCATCATTCATATACATATGTATAAGAACATATCCGGGGAAAAGTTTTTTATCTGACGATTTTTCGACACCATTTTTTACTTCAAGTATGGTCTCCATAGGAACCGTAACCTCAAGTATCTGATCTTGAAGTCCGCGATTCTCAATTGTCTTTTCAATATCTACTTTTACTTTATTCTCATAGCCTGAATAAGTATGGGCTACGAACCATTGTGCCTCTGCCATATTTTCACCTATTTAAGAACAAAGTTTAGTAAAAATTTGAAGATAAAGTCAAGTATTGATATTATAATACCAAGTACAATAGATGATGAAATAACTGCAATAGTTTGCTTTACAATATCATCCTTTGTCGGCCATACTATCTTTTTAAACTCTGTCTTTATTCCCTTCCAAAAGTCAGATATCTTTCCGCTTTTTCCTTCAGCCATAATTACTCCTATTTTGTTTCCTTATGCACTGTATGAGTTCTACAGAACCTACAATACTTTTTAATTTCCATACGGTCAGGATGATTTTTCTTATCCTTTGTCGTATTATAGTTTCTCTGCTTGCACTCTGTACAAGCAAGTGTTATCTTTGTACGCACAATCTCCACCTCCATTGTTCGAATTAGACTTGAAAATCCAAAAAAAAAGGACTTTGCATCCTTAATCTTAAGTATTCTAACATATACAAGTATAGCCGTCAATATATAAATATTTTTTTCTTGACAAATTTCAATTTAATTCTAGAATAAACATTGAAACAAAAAATCACGTCTATGGAGGGCTTCTATGGAAAAGCTAAAGTTATTTTTCAAAAGGAAAGATATTGTAATTTCAGCCAAGCGTTACGGCATTGATGCATTGGGCGCTATGGCACAGGGACTGTTCTGTTCACTGCTTATAGGTACTATTATAAATACTGTAGGTAAGCAGTTTCAGATCTCTTTTCTTACAAGTACGGTTGCTACTATTGCAGGGGTTGAATATACGGTAGGATCTCTGGCAAGTGCTATGAGCGGTCCGGCAATGGCTGTTGCTATCGGCTATGCACTCAATACTCCGCCGCTTGTACTCTTTTCCTTGATTACTGTAGGTTTTGCTTCCAATGCACTGGGTGGTGCAGGCGGACCTTTGGCAGTGTTATTTGTTGCCATTATAGCATCTGAAGTCGGAAAAATGGTTTCAAAAGAAACCAAGATAGATATACTTGTTACACCTCTTGTAACGATATCTGTCGGTATCTTTTTATCAGCTATACTTGCACCAACTCTTGGAAAAGCCGCTATGAAGCTTGGAACTGTAATTATGTGGGCTACAAGCCTTCAACCTTTCCTTATGGGTATACTGGTTTCACTCCTTGTCGGTGTAGCACTTACACTTCCTATATCATCGGCAGCTATTTGTGCGGCTCTTGGACTTACAGGACTTGCAGGCGGTGCAGCTTTAGCAGGTTGCTGTGCACAGATGGTCGGCTTTGCAATTATCTCCTTTCCCGAGAACAAATGGTCAGGACTTATATCTCAAGGTATTGGAACATCAATGCTGCAAATGGGCAATATAGTAAAGAATCCACGCATCTGGATTGCACCATGTATTGCATCAATGATTACAGGACCTATTGCTACATGTATATTTAAACTGCAAATGAACGGTGCTGCCGTATCATCAGGTATGGGTACCTGCGGTCTTGTAGGGCAGATCGGAGTGTATACAGGTTGGGTAAGCGATATTGCAAACGGAAGCAAAGCTTCCATTACTTCATTTGACTGGATAGGACTTATATTTATATCATTTGTTCTTCCGGCTGTTATAACACCTGTTATTCATATGTTCGTGAAAAAGATGGGTCTGGTAAAGACAGGCGATCTTAAATTATAAAAATAATCCTCGGGATTTTGTGAATTCCAAAATCCCGGGGATTTTATTTTTACAATAACCTGAATACCTGCTCAGCAGTATCTGTCAGATTTTTCTTTGCAGTATCTGTTTGCATCGCTTCTTCCAATGTAACTATTCTTCTTAAGATAGGAAAGAAGGCGTCAATTCCGTGTTCATTACAAACTCCTGCATCCTCTGTTACACTTCCTGAGAATGCTATAACTTTTTTATTATACTTCTTTGCGATATTTGCCACACCTACAGGAGCCTTTCCCATAACTGTCTGATGATCGAGTCTGCCCTCTCCTGTAACCACTATATCCGCATCCTTTACATATTCCTCAAGCTTTGTCTCATCAAGGACTATTTTTATTCCCGATTCAAGCTTTGAATTTGTAAAGTTAAAGAATGCATATCCAAGTCCGCCTGCCGCACCGGTTCCGGGATATTCACAGTCTGCATCGGGATATTTTTCCTTTACAATTTTTGAATAGTTCTTAAGCCATCCGTCCATATCGGCTACCATTTCCTTGGTAGCACCCTTTTGAGGTCCGTATATTGCAGAACATCCCAGATTTCCGCACAAAGGATTGTTTACATCACATGCCACTCTGAAATAACATTCCGAAAGCTCTTTTATTACATTCTCATCTCTTATGCTTACAATATCTCTGACACCGCTTGCTCCGAATCCTACCTGCTTACCTTCTTTATCAAGGAACTCATATCCAAGTGCCTGAAGCATTCCTATTCCACAGTCATTTGTTGCGGAACCGCCTATTCCAACCACAAAATGTCTGCAGCCTTTATTTATGGCATCCTTTATAAGCTCTCCTACTCCGAATGTTGTAGTATATAAAGGGTTCTTTTCATTACCGCTTACAAGTGTAATGCCTGCAGCCTGTGACATTTCTATTATAGCTGTTTTGCTTGAATAGACTATTCCATAAACAGCGTTTACTTTTCTCCCTACAGGTCCTGTTACATCAACATTTATAAGTCTTCCACCCATACCAATGGAAAGAGCTTCCACAGTACCCTCACCACCGTCTGCAAGCGGTCTTATTTCAACTTCCGCATCCTTATGTGCTTTCTTTATTCCCTTTGATATAGCTTCACCTGCCTCCAAAGAAGACATACTTCCTTTAAATGAATCAATGGCAACAACAACTCTCATTTTGCTGTTTCTCCTTTCATCTGTACTGATGCAAGTTTATCATATAAATACATCAAAATACACTTAAAAAATCTACCAGTTTATAAAATAATTCTTATACTATATTTTTTATATAAAATAAATCCTACCGATAAAACAGCGATTAATCCCCCGATTAATACTATGATTGAATTTCCCACACTGATTTTATCTGAATTATATAAAGCTATAAATTTTTTGATTTCATCAAAGCTATACCAGCCCTTTTTTATAGAAATTTTATCTCTCTCAATATCGACTAAAACCCCTACTTTTAATGAATCATCATCAAAAACTTTCACCAACAATACCGATCCGAATGGGGTGGCTCTGTCTGCCCCAAGCAAGAGGATATTTGTCATTCCTGTATTATATTGTTCACCTAAAAGCTCGGACATCAAAGCTATTGTTGTGTAATTTTTGTCCTCATAAATTAAATTTTCGACTTCAAAAAGATTACCGTTTTTATCATACGAAAGTATTCTTTCAAAGTATTCATTTGACGGCTTATATTCTGTCACAACCCAGTTGGAGTCTTTCATCTCAATAGTATCTGTATTCGATTCAAAGACAAGTTTTCTAAGTTCATCCTCAGATTTAATTTTGCTGACAGGCACCGCATTATATACAAAGAATAGATTTGTATTATTAACAACATTTTGATTAGGCTCCCCATTTTTTGAAAGAGCATTTATCATAACATCATTCGAAGGAGAAGTGATACCAAATGAATTGATGCAAATATTTAAAGAGAAAATACAAAAAAATATAAATACCGATATCTTTGCAGCTTTATTATTCATCTTAACCTCCATAAAACAATTAAATTAATAGACTGTGAAAATAATATTGATTACTCCTAATCATGTTTTTGTAAAACAAATGCTCCGCTTGAATTTCCCACTCTTGTATAATATTTTATCCCTACTCCCGGTGTAATAACACAAACTGTATTCTTATAATCATATATGGCATATGAGCCGTTGTCCAATGTAATCGTACAAAAACTCTCACCGGGATCTATTGTATAGTTTCTATATTCACGGGTCTTTGTGTCCATATATGTCCCATCTCCATAGAAATCAGTTCCAAAAAAAGAAATAGCATCTGAATTCACTACATCAAAAATTTGATCTGCACAATATGTACTACCTATTGGCTTTTTTATAGAATTATATCCATTAATACACAATATAAGAATTATTATAATAAATTCTATACTGCATATGGCAAATGCGATAATCCGCTCAATCGACTTTTTTTGCATAGGCATTTCCCCCATTTATTTCTTCCTACTCTTGATTAAACTGTATCTCACGTCCAATAGCTGTAGTTGTATGTGATGACACAAAATAACCGTCATTAACTCCTTCCTAATTCTAATTAATTTTCACAGTCTATATATCTTGACTGAATTATATCACTCTTCATATTTTTTTCAATTGATATCTTCCCCGGCAATAAGAATGTACAGCCAACACTAAAGCCTTTAGAACAAAATAAAAAAGGTGAAGTTTCCTCCACCTTTAAACAACTTATTTTAAGAGTTCATCATAGCAAGCCGCTACACCGTCTTTTTCTATCTTTTCAAACCATCTGTTTACGATATCATACATTTCGCTAAGGTCCTCACCCCAGTAATCTTCTCTCTTTAAGATATCCGCTACCGAAGCGCTCTTCATAAACTGTACAATCTCTTCACCGTCATTTGCCTCGTCCGTCTTATAGAATGCAATAAGTGCAGCCAATGAAAAGCTTAGTATCTCAGGATACTTTCCGTTTTCAGCCTTATATTCCAAGATTGTAGGAAGTACTCTTGCTCTGAACTTTGACACTGAATTAAGCGCAATTGATAAAAGCTGATGTTTGATAAAAGGATTTGAAAATCTCTCAAATACGGCCTCACCAAACTTTCTGTTGTCCTCGGTATCTCCTATTGTAGGTATTATTTCCTCAAACACGGATTTTCTAAGAAGTGATGATACCTTTTCATCCTTCATGCACTCGCCTACCGTCTCAAGTCCGTACAATCTTGCAGCTAAAACCATTGAAGTATGTGCTCCGTTAAGTATGCGAACCTTTCTCTTCTTATACGGATCCACATTGTCTGTCCAAACTACATTAAAACCTGCCTTTTGTAGCGGAAGCTCATCCTCGTGATTTCCCTGTATTACCCAAAGGTGGAAAATCTCGGCTGTATCCATCATATTGTCCTTTTGACCGATTCTCTCCTCAAGTGCCTTATGTTCATCTCTTGGGAATCCTGTAACAATTCTGTCTACCAATGTAGAGCAGAAGCTGTTTTCTTTTTCAAGCCATGAAGCAAAATCAGCTCCAAGCTCCCATTTGGAGGCATACTGCTTACAACATTTTAAAAGTTCTTCACCGTTGTGATCTATAAGTTCACATGAAAGTATAATAAATCCCGACAATCCTGCTTTAAATCTCTCATATAAAAGAGCTGTAAGTTTTGCCGGAAAGCTGTTTGCAGGTTTATCGGAAAGCTTGTTATCATCTTCATACACTATTCCGGCTTCCGTTGTATTTGAAACAATAAATCTGAAATCGGGATTCTTTGCAAGATTCAAATATCCTTCATAGTCATCATATGGATTGATACATCTGCTGATAACATCTATATGAGTATGCTCATCTACCACCTTACCGTTATCAACTCCTCTTAAAAAAAGATTGTATTCACAGTTTTGCGCTTCAAGCATCTCACACATACCGGTCTTTATAGGTTGAACAACCACAACCGATCCCTCAAACAAGCCCTTATCGTTTAACTTCTGGAAGAAATAGTCTACAAATCCTCTCAAAAAACCGCCTTCACCAAATTGGATGATTCTCTCTTTAGCCTTCATATTATACTCCTAATATTTTTTATTAACTACTGCAGCCATTGCCATCAGTAATCTGTTATCATTGAAATAATTTTACCTACTTCAATGTTATCTTTCAGCTTCCACATCTTAGCTTTATACATCGATATATTTGCTTCATATCTTCAGACTTTATTTTTTTGCCCTCTAATAATGTAAGCGTTTACATTTTTGAGTATATAATATTTGAAATTCTTTGTCAATCAAAAAAGACAGCCAAAAGCTGCCTATAATTACTCATCTTTCCAAATATATTTTTCAGGATTGCACCATCCACATATATAATCAAGCATATCCGCAAACCACTCTTTTGATAGTCCTTCCTCTAAGCTTTTATAATATTCAAAAAACATATTATATACAGAAACTTTTGAAATTCCCAAATCATATATACATATTAAAATATCATATCCTTGTCTACTGTAATCAGAATAATTCGATTCTGTAACAGCTTTAGACAGTTGTTTTATCTTATCAAATAATATATCAAAATCATTCATTTATTTACCTCTATATTTTGATTAAGAAAGCCGGCAGCCCCCTGTCTATCTATAAATCCTCTACATCTATCGCCTTTATTCCGTTTCTCCTTAATAAATCGGCAAATACACCCTGTCCCGGTATAATTTTCCCTGAAAATGAACCGTCATATACTGCATTTACTCCACATGAGGGACTTCTTGACTGTAATATAACAATATCGGCATTTTGCTCTTTTACTGTCTCAAGTGCTCTCCTCGCTCCTTCACGGAATTCTTTATCAACAGATGTGCCGTCCTTGAGACTGACTATACCGTTTACTATTTCCGCAGGTTCTCTTGGAATAGACAGTCCGCCAAGGACTTCCGGACAAACAGGTATTACATCATGTCCTTTTGTATAAGCTCTTACTTTTTCACTGTAATTATTTCCGCCGTTATATTTACAATTTTCTCCAAGTAAACATGCACTTACCGCTATTTTCATTTTAATAACCTACACTTCTTATAAATCTTTTCAATAATTTCCGATTTGAATTCCATATACTTATCTATATCATCCGGATAGAGTACTGCAGCCTGTTCTTTCACCTTTGAATATTCAGCTGCTAAAGCAGGATTATTTTCCAAAAAATTTCTAAATGTAATATGTTTGAAGAGTTCTTTGGAGTCTTGAGGGCATACATATAAATGATGAGTCATTAATTCTTCTTTTCCGGAGTATGAAAAAGCTTCTCTACCTTCAATACCCAAATCCCCCTCGTATTCATATCCTTTTTTATTAAGTAATTCTTTAATAATTGCAAATTTGTCCTTTTCAATAACAATATCAAGATCAATGACGGGTTTTGCTGACAGTCCTTCAACTGATGTACTTCCAACATGTTCAATTTTGATTGAATTGTAAATAATATCTTTACCTAATGAAGCTACTATCTTTTCATATTCATATTTCCATTGCGGATTCCATTTTTCTACTACGACTCTTTTTGTTCTCATTTACCGGTCATCTCCACAAATTCTAACTATAATTTCTCTATCTCAAATCCAGATACATTATATCAAAATCTATATATGAATCTCCTATTTTAAGATATGCGAAAGATGTACCGATTTTTCTGAATCCGAACTTCTCATAGACATGAATTGCTCTAAAATTATCACTTCTGACTTCAAGATTTATTATCTCAATACCATGTGACTTGGCATACTCTATCGCCATTTTAAGCAATCTGCTTCCAAGCCCTTTATTCCATTCCGATTTCAAAACTGTAATACCAAGTTCCGCCCTGTGATTCATTCGTCTTGGCATTCCGCTTAGGCTTACATCTCCAACGATTTCACCATCTCTCCATGCAAAAAATGAGCATGATCTTTCATCTTTCAGAAAAGATTTTATATATTCCGCCTCTCCTTCAACAGAAATCGGAAAGCCTTCCGCTCCAAATGACAGATTATCTGTCTCTGCCCCTATCTTTTTTGAATATTCTATTCTTGCTGAAGCATCCTCAGGAAATGCCTCTTTTATAATTATATTGTCCATTTATCTTCCCTTCTCAATAATCTTAGCTGTCTTTTCAAATAAATTCCCACCATTATATTTAAAATTTTCTCCAAGCAAACAGGCACTGACTGCTATCTTCATCCTCAATCCCTTCTTCATAAATTATATATCACTATCCCTGCCTTCTGTTCGTATTATTGTAAAATAACTCTTCCAACTCTTTTGTAAGTTTACCTTCTTTTTCAAGTCTACTCACAAAATTTTCTTCGTATCTTTCAAAATCCTCTGCACATCCGACATTCCCTGCAAGGAGTAATAGGGCTTTATCTATAGTATCCGAGTTTTTATTTCTTTTAAGCTCTGTCTTAATATATTCACATAAGCTGTCCAAAACCTCATAATTTTCTTTATCTGCTTTTTCAAAGTCACTGTCCCAATCTATTGAATCCAGTCTTTCTTTGAAGCACTTCAAATCTTTATTGGTCATATCTATCTATACTATCCTTCCAAATCTGCATTTTTCTATCTCAAATCCAGATACATTATATCAAAATCTATATATGAATCTCCTATTTTAAAATATGCGAAAGATGTACCGATTTTTCTGAATCCGAACTTCTCATAGACATGGATCGCTCTAAAATTATCGCTTCTGACTTCAAGATTTATTATCTCAATACCATGTGACTTGGCATACTCTATCGCCATTTTAAGCAATCTGCTTCCAAGACCTTTATTCCATTCCGATTTCAAGACTGTAATACCAAGTTCCGCCCTGTGATTCATCCTTCTTGGCATTCCGCTTATTCTTACATCTCCAATGATTTCACCATCTCTCCATGCAAAAAATGAGCAGGATCTTTCATCTTTCAGAAAAGATTTTATATATTCCGCCTCTCCTTCAACGGAAATCGGAAAGCCTTCCGCTCCAAATGATAAATTATCTGTCTCCGATCCTATCTTTTTTGAATATTCTATTCTTGCTAAAGCATTCTCAGTAGACGCTTCTTTTATAATTATATTGTCCACTTTGTACCCTTTTTCTAAAAAATAAAAACTGCGACAAATTTATAAATTCAACAATATTTAAAATAACTGTTTTTATTTGTTTTTCCGTATATAAACAATTTTACTTCTTTTTGTTTTTTAATAAGTATATTTCATAAAATATATACATATAAAAATCAAATAGCCCCTTATCACGGGGCCATTCAACACTATTATATAAACAGCTTTTTATAATTTGATAGTCAACACTTTTATATTTACAATGTTACAAAATTAGTAAATAGAATATGATGCCTTTCCCTTCTCTTTTCTCAGAGTACTCATAATCAAATCAGATCCGCTATGAAGTGCTTTTATCTGTTCCTCTGTAATATCTTTACCACGATCGTTTTCCTCTCCTGTGTAAAATGCAATTACGCCTTCTCTAAAAGTTACAAATACAGCCATTCCCATCATTTCCTCAGAATTCTCCTCAAGAAGAGCAGGATCCACTCCTTTTGTTGTGTAATAATATCCAACATAATAAGCGGCATTATTTACATCCTGATCATTATTATCTGCTTTCAAAAAATTTATATGCCCCTCTTCTCTTATAAAATCAAATCCATTTATATTCACTTTATCAGATTTGTCAACAATTATATCAATTTTATCATCATCACCGGAACCTAATCCAGCATAATCCTTTAATCCAATGCCCCAAAACTTTTGTGTCCTAAGAATATCCGGTACTTCTTCAAGTTTATCAGCAAATTTTAATTCATAATCTTTTGCCTTTTCTTCAGTAAAGCTTTCTCTGATAAGTAAAGCGTTGAACGGATTTACTACCGGTGTTTCACCTGCAACATTTTCTCTTTTATTTGTAACACTTCCTCTTTGATAATTGCTTAATGCACCTATCACACCAGCAAAACATACATGTTCACCTTTAGGTAAAGAATCAAACCAACCAAGAGAACCAAGTCTCGTAGGACATATTAAATCCTTTTTATTTTTTGTCGTTTTTTTCTTAGATGCTTCCACAGATGAGGATATTTCAGTTTTATTTGTTTCCGCATCTGTCTTATTAGAACTAACTCCACAGCCGCTAAAAATTGTCGCAATTCCTAACACTAAAGCAATACACCATATTCTTTTTTTCATTTGTTGCCCTCCACTACAATATTCATCAGTGTAATAAATATACACAGAATTTTTAATATTATATTTATCACTTTAAATATTTATATTAACAAAATACCCTACTTTATATATAAAAATATTACATTTAACTTTTCAATTAATCAACAAATTATTTTCTTAAGATTTATTTTGTATTATCTAAATGATATAAATACAGGAAAAATTAGGCCTTAGCTATTCATATAACCTGGCCTTTATTTTTCAAGGATCTCTGCTATCTTTTCAAATGTATTTCCATTCCGTATTGTTACCTGCTTATAAAATTCCTGTTTTATAAGCTTTTTGTGGTATGTAGTTTTCATGTATTCCGATTCATCATATTTTCCCCAAAATACAGCATTTTTTCCAATATAAACTATTTCATTATAAAATGTGGATTTATCTATAAAGTCAAGGATTTTGCTTCTATCCAAATCATAGGAAAAGAATAAAACGTCTCTTCTTGCCATTTCTTCATACCACCATTTGGGAAGGCTCTCCTTCTCTTTCAAGTACTCTTCTTTACTAATTAAAGTAAAAGGGATTGAAAAGTCAAAGTTCGTTTCCAATAAATGTTTTATCTTAGAGATACAACTTTCATAGCTTTCCCCACCGCTAAAGAATACATTCCCGCTGTTAATATAAGAATCAACATCCTCAAATCCCAATTCAGTTAACAAAACTTTCAATTCACCCATAGAGACTTTATTCTTTCCACCAACATTTATACCACGCAATAAAAGTATATATCTCAACTTACTTACCTCTATACAATAAAAATCATTTCTGTTTTGTCGGCTTAGAAAAAAACAACAGGTAAATTCCGAATATGAGCTTAATTGACGCATCAATATATGCAATCACAGTTACAGGAACGCCTGAGAAAATATATCCTGCCAAAATATTCAAAGTACAAACAGCACCTAAATAAATCATTGATTTTCCATGTACAAAGTAATACATAAAAAAGTGTATTGCGGTCGCCATCAATGCTCCCAACCAAATCAATCTCCAATTCTCATCGGCAAAGAACGGTCCACCAAGTAGTGACATTAAAACAACCAATAAAATAATTGCATATAATGATACTTTTCTTTGAAATTCAGAGGAACTTCCGTCAGACAGCTTATTTAACACTTTTTTATTTGTATTTATGAGTAAGAAGCTGACAATATATCCTATGCAAAACACCTGCATATTTATGATTTGTTTTCCACCAACAAAAGTAGCCACTAAAATAACTGCTGCCACCAAAATCAACCATAAGCCACATGCCCTCTTATAATTGAATTCCAGCTTCTCGTTTTTATTATATTTTAAAAACACATAACCTCCTCAAGTCATTTCTGCAACAAGCATCCGATTTAATTATCAAAAACAATCACCTGCTTATCCACATCTACCTCGGCTTCAACTCCGAAAGGAATAATGCACCTTGGTGTTGCATGACCCACATTTATATTATAGACAACAGATAAGTCTTTATCTCCGATTTCCTCAATTAAAATTTTCTTATACTCCTCATAATATACCTCATCTTGAGGCTTGCCGACTAAAACACCTGAGAGCACATCAAATATTCCGTACTCCTTTAAAGCTCCGATCATCTTTCTATATAGCTTCGGTTCAGGTTTATTCTCACTTGTCTCCAATAATAAAATTTTATTCTCCCACTCATTAAGACTTGGGAATAAATCATATTTTTTACAAAGAGATACCGTATCTTCAAATCTTGAATTATCAAATATATCATAGATTGAATCGATACAACCGCCCAAAATCTCACCTTTAAATACCGACTTACCGCAAAGTAATTCAAATCCGGTATTTTTATATTTTTCCATATCAACTCCGATAGAATTCTCACTGAAGTCTACTCTTTCCTTATACCAAAACTCACTTGGACGTATTTCTTTTATTTTTCCTGTTTTGATAAGCTCCTCAAAGTATTTTTTTGTATATGTCAACATATCATTTGAGAGCTCACATATATCAGGTAAAAATGCCTGACCGTAGAATGTTTTTATTCCCACTTTATTTAGCATAAAATGATTTTTGGTGGTATCTGAAAAGCCTAAGAATATTTTTTGTTTAACGTGCCTTTTCAGCTCATTGTTTTCAAACAGATATGGCAAAAGTTTATATGTATCAACTCCTCCTATTGCACATAAAATCATATCAATAGAGTCATCCTTAAACGCTTCTATCAAATCTTTAGCTCTACATTCGGGATGTTCTTTTATAAAGTCCATACCCTTAAGTGCATTAGGCAAAAATTCAACCTCAATACCATATTTATTTAATCTTTCCAGACCTATTTTAAGTTCATGCTTAATAAAGCTTTCTCCTAAAACACCGCTTGATAAACTTACTATTCCTATTTTCTTTACCATAAATACCTCAACATTCTTCTATCTATTTCAACATCTTTATTATACTATCAATTTTCATAAATTCACTATATTATTTATCATTAAAACAAAAACCGGTACAAGTATTGAATCCACAACACCTGTACCGGTTCATCATTTTTGGGTATTAAATTATTTGATGGTCTGGTCTCCGTCCTTTATAACAAAGTTCTTCTTTGTTCCCAACTCTTCCATCCAGGATCTAACCTCAAGAGTCTTATAATTTCCGGTATTGTAACCTGAACCTCCGTCATTGTCCCAAAGCCACTCAGGAGCATTCCACATAGCTACCTTAGGTGCGATGAGCTCATAAACATCTTTGTTTACACCGTACTGACCGTGATGAGCCATCTGTACGATATCAGCCTTTAACTCTGAAGCAGGTACATCCGCCTTAAGTCTCTCACCTGCTGCAGGTCCCATATCTCCTAAGAATAATACTCTGGTACCGTTGTCAAAGTCTAATCTGAAAACTACGGATGAATTGTTGATAGAGTTTGACTCTATCCAATAAGGATCATTGAGTACATGTATGGCTACACCGTCTACATAGTAAACCTCACCCTTGCTTGTCATATGAGATACACCTGCAGGTAATTTTGCTATTGAGTTTCTGATAGTATTTACCATCTCGGCTCTATAGCTTTCATATTTGTCATACCATGCCTGCTCTCTTATATTGTAGTAGAATGCATCTATCTGCAATCCCTCAAAACCGTTCTCTGCAAGCTTTGTAAATGCGCCGCCGTGATCGCTGTGAGGATGTGATAAAATCCATGCACTTACTTCATTACCGAAACTCTTTATAGTTTCTACCAAGTGTGGCTCATCCTCTGGAAGACCTCCGTCTACTACAATAATCTTGCCGTTCTTTGTCTTAATGACAAAGCTCATCATCTGACTCTTTGTAGATGAGGTGAGCATATGGATTTCGGCACCGTTTAAATAAGTATCCGCATCTGCCGGTGCACCCATTACAACCTTAGGATACTTTGATGAACTCTTACCTATAACACCTGCAAATGATGTCATACTTGTACTAAGTACCATCAATGAACATAATGACGCCATCAGAAATTTCTTTAGAAGTTTCATTTATCCCCCTTTTTATTCTGTAATTCTAAGTTAGTATTAGTCCCTGCTTCAATAACCTGATTCACAATATATCTGGAGTTTTCCATGATATCATCTTCTCTAAAAAGCTGTACCTCAAGATCATACTTATCAAAGAGTCCGCCATAAGAGTTTTCGCTTGATTTTTCTATAGAAAAATCCTGAGTTGCGGCATAATCATTTACTGCTTTAATATATTCAGTTCCGTATGCCAATGCTTCATCATCACTGATTTCATTTGACAGTGACCATATAAGCAATACCCTATTTTCATCAGCCTTAAAAGCCATATCAATATAATCACTCATCGGGTATAGAGTTTTGTCATTGAATTGCTCTTCTGCGTCACTTCTTATTTGAGTCCAATCCAAAGTTATATTTTTTTGAGTTTCAAATACAGGCTCATCTACCTCTTTATTCATCGAGGAATCTCTGACGACTATATCCGAATTAGCACAGGCTCCTGAAGATAAGGCAAATATTATAGAAACAATTCCTATAATATGTCTTTTAAATTTAATCATACATGAATACCTTTCCTTAGACATTTACTAACTTTTATATTATATCAAAGGGTTTTGTTTTGTGTAGTGTTTTTTTGATTATTCCATTTTTTTTAAGATATTTTTTATATCTTGATTTATTGCTATAAAAATGTTATCATGTTCAATATCTTGGTAAATATTTTGATTTTGAACATTTGGAGGTGTTATGAAAAAATCTGATATTGATTATTTTGTCACTATAGTTCCTTTTTTACTTGTAATATCACTTGTAATGTTATTTTTCATATTTCCTGCTCAAGCCGGAAATATACTTGCACAAATAAGGAGCTTATTAAACAACAGCCTGGGAATATTTTACCTTATATTCGGTTTGTTTATATTCTTATTATCCATATATATTGCATTTTCAAAATACGGCAGTATAAAGCTTGGAAGCGGCAAAAAGGAACATTCAAACTTTTCATGGGGCACTATGATGTTTACCGCAGGACTTGCGGCTGATATATTATTTTATTCACTGTGTGAATGGATGCTTTATGCAAATGAAGGCAGAATCAGCTCTCTGGGAGATACTACACTTTGGTCGGCTACCTATCCTTTATTTCACTGGGGACCTATTCCATGGGGATTTTATGTTGTACTTGCATCATGCTTCGGCTTTATGCTTCATGTAAGGAAAAGAACAAGGGCAAAATATTCAGAAGGACTTAGAGTACTTCTTGGTTCCAAAGTTGACGGTATTTGGGGGAAAATTGTGGACTTGATAGCGGTATTTGCACTTATAGCAGGTACGGCCACTACATTTTCACTTGCCACTCCGCTTCTTTCACAAACAGTTGCCAAACTTTTCGGTGTTTCAAATAATAATATACTTACTATAGCTATTTTGATTGTGACCTGTATTATTTATTCCGCCTGTGCTTATCTGGGCATTGACGGTGTATCAAAGCTTGCATCCTGCTGTACTTATCTGTTCTTTGCACTTTTGATATATGTATTCTTCGGTGGAGGACATGGAAAGTTTATACTTGAGCTCGGTTTTACTTCGCTTGGAAACCTTGTGAATAATTTCTTTTCACTTTCAACTTATATTGACCCTACCGGGCAGACAACTTTTGCACAGGACTGGACAGTATTTTACTGGGCGTACTGGATGGTATGGTGTGTAGCCACTCCGTTTTTTATAGGAAGTATCTCAAAGGGCAGAACAATTAAAGAGGTTATACTCGGCGGATATATATTCGGTCTTTCAGGTACATTTATGTCTTTTATAATACTTGGAAACTACGGTATTGCACTTAATGTGTTCGGACAGTTAGACTTATTAAAGATATACAATGAAAGTCAGAACCTATACCAAACCATAGGTGAAGTAATATCATCTCTTCCATTGCCTTTTATAGCAATGATACTTTTGATCCTTGCTATGATTACATTTTATGCTACTACATTTGATTCCATAACACTTGTAGCCGCATCTTATTCATATAAGGATCTTGAAGACAAAGAACCTTCAAAAAAGATAAAGCTTTACTGGTCAATACTTTTGATACTGCTGCCTATAGGACTTATTTTTTCGGACAACTCCATGTCAAACCTACAGACTGTGTCCATTATCGCGGCATTTCCTATAGGAATTATAATGCTTTTACTTATAATTTCATTCTTTAAGGATGCCGATATGTACCTTAACGGTAAGTGAAAATTTCGTGATTCCAAAACTCGCCTATGGATATTGAAAATCCTATGGCGAGTTTTTCTATACTCAAAATACTTGGATTTTTAGTCCTGCCTGAAATGATGTCTTTTATAGTAGTCTTGGGAACACCGGATCTTTTTGATAATTCATAGATTGTAATATTTTTCTCATAACATAATAATATAATTCTTTTAGAAATTGCCTGTGATATATTCATATGCTCTCCGATTTTAGAAATGTATTTAAATTTAGAAATATACTTTTATTCTATCAAAAAAAGAGCCGTTTTCACAGCTCTTTATATTTAAAAATTAATTTTTTCCTCAACTATATATAAAGGACGGTCCTTTTGCTCGGCCAGTATAAGTCCCAAATATTCTCCTATTATTCCCACTATAAAGAAAAGTACCGAGAACATAAAGCATATCAAACATATAATTGTTGCATAACCGCTCGGTGTACCTACTCTTAAAAAAGATACAACAGTATAAATCATCATTATGATAGCTAAAAATGCCGCCATTCCTCCTGCATACATTCCAAGTTTCAAAGGAAGATTTGAGAATGTCATTATAGTATTCATGGAAAATCTGAAAAGTTTTTTTATTGAATACTTGCTCTCGCCCGCATACCTTTTTCTTGCCTCATACTCTATATTTGTGGTATTGAAACCTACATTCTGAACATAACCGCGAAGGAATCTTGTCTTCTCTCTGTAGTTATTTCTTAATATGTCGGCAACCCTTTTTGATATTCCGAAGAAATCGGACGCATTACTTACAAGCTTCATATCGCTTACTTTATTGATCACTTTGTAAAATCCATCCGATGTTATATTTTTCAATATACCTGCCGATTTATTCTCGGTTCTGACCATATTTATTATATCAAAGCCCGAATCAAATTTTCTTATAATCTCAGGCAGTAATGTAGGCGGATGCTGTAAATCCGCATCCATACAGACAATATAGTCTCCGCTTGCATAATCTATACCGGCAATCATAGCCGCCTCATGTCCGAAGTTTCTTGAAAAATGTATAACCTTCACATTCTCATCATCTCTTGATAATTTAAACAAAGTGCTTCTTGACCCGTCAGTACTTCCGTCATTTACAAAAATTATCTCATATGGATTATCAATTAATAGAAGAACCTTTATTGTCTCTCTGTAAAATTCAAATAAAACTTCCTCTTCATTATATACAGATACAATAATTGAAATCTTCTTACTCATATACTTCTATCTCCGTACTTCCATGTGTCGGTACTCTGTCAGCTTTTGGAGGAGGTGTCATATAGTCTCCGTAAACCAGCTGTAATACATTTTCGTATTCATCTATGATTGATAATGAAATATCTTCAAACTGAATTTTGATATATTTCTCATACCATCTGCTGTTTACCTCTATGTCGATATAATCCGGTTGATAATTGCTGTAATACCAGGTTTTATTTTTTCTGCCTTTATAAAACAATTTTGAAATCTTATCCTGTATACGGAATAGAAATTTCATAGGTATTATTTTACCGAAGATAGAGAAAAACAATATGGCGATTTTCATCATACCCTTATACTTCTTGAAATCAAGCTTCTTTCTATGTCCCATGGAAAGAAGATATATAAGCTTTTGAGTAAATAGTGTAAACTTTTTTAATGTTTTTTTGTTCGGCAGTTTATCTATTATAAATATATCAACCCAAAGATGATTGAGTTTACCTTCATATGGATCTTTTTTATCCTGTTTTTTATGTCTGATACTGGGCTTATAAATAATTCTTGGAGTAAAATCGTAAAATACCTTTCCTCCTTGAAACTCATCAGGCATTATAAATTCCAGCTTATCCGATAATTCTCTCTTAACAATTTTTCTGAAAGACTCAAAATTAGCTCTTGTCATTGCAATATCGGCATCATCATCCCAAGGTATAAATCCCCCATGTCTGATAGCTCCAAGCAATGTACCAGAGTCCAAAGTATAGTTTATTTTGTATTTTGTACATATTCTATCTATTTCCTGTAAAATATATAGATTTGCTTTCTGCAAAGCCAACATTCCGTAAGAATTATCCATTTATAGGCCTCTTTTCAAAAATATTTATATTTAAATATTAACTACATCATTCTACACTCTTTATACCTTACAAATCAACAGGAAACTACAATATTTATATCACTATTCAGAAAAAATATTAAGTTTTTTTGACTTGATAATACCAAGTGCTTCTCTTGTCTTCTTCGGATTATGATATTGTAAGACTTTTTTCAAAGTCTCATCGCTTTCATTCTCGAAATTCTTTGCCACTTCCATCTTCACTTCAAAGCTTTCCAAACGATACTTTGCCATTCTAAGCTCATTTCCGGCAGTGGAAATATTTCCTAAAAATACAAGTAATACAAATACTGAGACCACCGCCTTTGCCAATGGTGACATACTTTGTTTCTCTTTATTTACATGTATTTTCATATAAGCGAATGTCAACATCACACCTATAAGCCCCGCACCAAATTGAAGTGCATATCTTGAACTCATGGCATACAAAGGATTTAAAAAAATCCACCTTGTCAAAATAACCATGGCATGACTTAAAAGTCCTGATACAAGCATAAGCATCGGGAATAATGTAGACTCATATATTTTATATTTAAAATTCAAATACAGAGCATACAGATAAAAAAATATAACTACAGCTCCTATAATACTTGTTACAATGATACCTATTTCATATCTTTCCACTATACCGATGCTTAAAATATCTGATGCAAAGGTATTTAGCCCGAATAAAACAAAGTACAACGGATTTCTTCCGAATACGGCAGTCAGACTTTCTGTTGTTGCACCTGCATGTTCCGTATAAGAATTTGCGTATGAATACATAAATGCAGTCAAGGAAAGTATCACAGGTATTGCGAGTGTAAACATAATTTTATTCTTTTTCTTAATTGTGTATAAAACATATACAATTATCAAAGTAACACCATATGCAAGTGAATATGAACCTGCTGCAAACAGTATCGTGAACACAGGCAGAATAATATTTAAACCAAACTTTACTTTTGTTTCCCTGTGTATATAAGAATCAAGTATGTAAAAATGCAGTGCAAACAGAAAGAATGTAAAAAAATGTACCCAACCTGTTCCGTTAGTAATCATTTCCCATTGAGAAAGTGAAAAAACCAGCAGCATTACAAGGATAAAATATCTGAGATTTAAATTTTTGTTTGCCATAAATATTCCGATTATAATTCCCATAAGCGAAAGGAATATAACTCCCAAAGCCATATCAAACATTGTTGAATATTTAAAAAAGGCTACATTTATCATTCTTTCAAAATATGTTATAGGCAATCTTGTAAGTACATCCTTGCCAAAATAAGGCTTCGGCGAAAACGGATCCTTAAGATAGGTATTTATTATCCTAATATAATCCGTATAGACCACATCAAGCATTGCACTTCTTATATATGCACTCAAATATATGGCTCCGAATACCGGCATGAAAAACGCTAAAAACTTCTTCATTCACACACTCTCTAATCTATTTTTATATTTAAAATATAACTCAATCTGTCTTCACCTCTTTGTTCCGAAGCATCAGGCAGGTAAAAATTGCTCTTCAAATGTATATCCGTCAATGAATTCGGAGCGGTATCTATTTCATACTGTGTTATATTTGATATAAGATACAATGTCTCCTTTTCTCCGTTGACTTCTATTTCTATTTCTTCATCTCCGTCAAGCTCACCCGGATACATTATCTCAAAGTGAATCTCACCGTTTTCTCCTGACATCACATTAAGTTTAGCTTCTTCGTCGGTCCAACCGTCCGAATAATGCCCGTATACATTTTCAATCTTTATATTCTTTAGAAAATCCGTTACATCCTGATATGAATTATTTTTCAAATCTTCGGATAAAACTATCATATCATCATCGATCTGACCTATGGATCTGTAGCTTTCAATAAAGGTAACGATATCTTCTCTGATATTTTGATCATAGGCTCTGAAAAACTCAAGTGAATCAAATTTACTGAGTTTAAAATCATTTTTTATTATAAAAATTCTTTTATCGCTTAAGTCCTTACCATACTTATAATATGTTTCATCTGCCAGCGAATTTGCTCTGTTTTGACCTATGAAGATATATATATTATCATAATACCCTCTGTAATATATATCTGCCGCTATCATGCAAAATGCCCATACGAAAAGTAACACTACCGCAGTAAATGATACATGGAAAAGCTTTCCCAGTGAGGCTTTTATCTTTTTACTTTTCAACCTCTTTACTATGATACTTTTATCCACACCGTAAATATATGAGAACAATAAAAGCATAAATAAATACGGTGCATATACCCATCTCATCTCCACTCTTATAGTAACGGCGGATGACACCATACTTCCTATTATAAATCCTGTAAAAAGTAAAATATTTTTTATCCACGACAGTTCAATTTTTTTTCTGTATACAGCTATCGAATAAATAAATTTTATTATAAAAGCAAATGCAGCCAATATTCCTATTATTATAACAAGCTTTAGCGCCGTATTTACATTATGAAAATTTATTCCGTTAAGATGTTCAGGTCCCGTATTGATACCCAAGAGATATAAAATTTCAATTCTCATTGACAGGAAAAAGTCCGCAAGATTAAATGTCTCACTGACTTTTGAACCTCCCGTACCCTCAGGTACAAACGACTTCAGTGCAAAAAGTCTTATAAGTGTTATCATTGCAAATAATGCTATAGATATTAAGGCATTTAAAATTTTTCTTCTTTTCCCGACAATTGCCGCAAATATAAGCATCGGCAAAAGAACCATAAATCTTTCATGTGTAAAGCAATTTAAAAAATAAAATCCGCATGCATAATAAAAGTGAATATTTTTTCCGTTATTGATGTATAGATATAAAAAATATAACATCAGGAGTGCAAATACCAAAGCCATGGCCTCCATCACACCCAAAAACTGCCCTATATTATAATATGAAAATCTGGATATCAAAAACATTGAAGCCGGTATAAATGCCAAACCTCTTGACTTTGCCATACTTTTTGCAAAAAAGTAAACTCCTATTGATATAATTGCAGCTATAATTATATTTATAGGTACTATAAGTGAAATATTGTTTTTTAAAATACCCTGATATATCCATGCAACTATCCAGTATACCGGTCTGAATTTTCTGGTTTGTTCAGGAAATACATATTTAAAAAATCCCACTCCTCTTCTGGTTGACCACATAAAGAGGTCATCCTGATAGAGTCCTCTTATACTCATTCCTGCATTTATCACAAATGCAATACCTATAAGAAGTATTGAAAGCATAACATCCTTCAGATACTCATACTTTTCCTCAATTTTAATAATTGCCATAAATCCTCCTAAAAGTAAGCATTGTATGAACTTTGATATATTTTCTTATAAATATCCGCAACCGGCTTCGGCAGTAAAGTATCAAACATTATACTTTCCTCCATCTGCCTTGAATTATCTATTATGCTTTTTTTAGTTGTAGCCTCGTCATGTATTCTATAGCAAATACCCGGTCTTTCAGACAGTACAATTCTTCCTTCAAGTTTAGAGAGCTTAAGAAGGCACTCCCAGTCAAGTGCAAATTTAAGCTCCGATATAAATAAATCCTTTGGACAAAGTCTCTTATCATATGCACAGCTTGGTGCAATTATAGGATTACCGAATGTGATTGCAAGTCTTTTTACAAAAGATATATTATTTAAAGCATTTACTCTAAGTGGTAATCTGAGTATTTTTTTTACAATCTCCACCTTGCCGAATTGCTTTATCCTGCCGTTTTTTAATGTAATAGATGATGTTGTAAAAAGAGTCATATCAGGATATTTTTTCTTATACTTAAGCAAATCTTTTGTATAGTTTTTTAAATAAATATCATCCTGATGTGCAATGGTTACAAGCTCGGTTTGTGCCGTATTATAGGCAAACTGCCAGTCAAATCCGATATTTGATACATTCTCCGGCTTCTTCTTATCATTTACAAACACTTCAATATTATATTTTTTTGCTATGTTATATATATAATCGTTAGGTGTGGATGTGGCAATCTTTATATCCGATTTTACAATCTGTGCCTTTAAAGATTTTATACAGCTTTCTAAATATGGTGATTCCTTATATGCGCAAATAACAAATGTATGTTTCATAACTTCCCCGTCTTTGCTACTTTCTTTTTATAATGTCCTTTATTATACCATGAAAAGACAGCCATTGCATTATGTCGGGACATTTAAAAAATCCATGAAAAAGATTTTGCTTCTTCATGGATTTAAATTAAAAGAAATTATCTTCTGTTTTCCTGTGCCGCCCATCTGAAGTTCGGTACCAATTCCTGCCACTTACTTATACCTAAGATGCTCTTTGCAAAATCGGTATTGTCAAGAGTGTACTTTGACTTGTCAATATATCTGTATACTGTCCAAAGTTTTCTCTTTGATATAGCCTGAATTTCATCTCCTACATTCATGCTGCAGGTCCAAAGTCCGAATGAAAGTCCCTGTCTTACCTCAAGCGGTGCATCCACCTGACGGCTTAAGATATATGCCTCTATATACGGGTTTGAATCTACAAGATAGTATGAGTATGCAAATGCCGCAGCCTGCTCATTCTCAAGATTTCCTCTTGTAGGATTTGTAGCTGTAAATCCTTCCTCTGTAAGCATAATATGTCTTACGGAACCGTCATGCTTTTTAAGTGCATCCTGTGCAAAATAATCTGTAAGCTTATTTAAGTTTGCAAAGTTTATTACAGGAGAATCAAAACTGTCCTTTATCCATCCTGTCTTTTGAGCATCATCCCAGAACTCCGGATCTGTCATAGGTGCAGGATATGGGTGATATGCAAGTCCCCAATCAATATCTCCATGCTCAAGCACAAGAGAATTGAAATTGTCTACTATCTGCTTTCCACCGTATTTATTCTTATTGTTTATCTCATTATTCCAGTTATAATCAAGTGAATAGAATACTCTGTCTGTAGAAGAAGTTGACTTGATTGCATTATAGAAAATTCTGAATGCCTTCTCATATTTTCTTGTATAACTTCTTACATCCATATCACCGATATAATTCCACTGCTGGTTGTTAATCTCATTTCCTATAATCCAGTTGGATACCTTACCGTGTGCGGTATTTTTTCCGTTGTATCTTTCCGCAAGGAATGATGCTATAGCCTCAGTGGTCTCTGTGCCCTCTTTTGAAGACGCATTGAACATATAGTAGAATATGCTGTCTCTTCTCGGCATATTCGGATACATAAGCTCAGGATGAGCCTCATTATAACCGTTCAAAATAATAGCTGTAACAGTCATATCTTTTCCCGAGAAAGCACTTATTGTCTTATCATAGCTTTCTATAAGTGCCTTATTGAAATGATATGTCTTGCCGTTATAATTGTAATCTATACCGCTTCCTAAAATCTGGTTGAAGGCAATATTTGTAGATGCATGCTTTACACCGAGGTTAAATGCATCATCAAGCATCTTAAGCTCTATCTGCAAACCTTTCTTTGATGCCTGTGCCTTGTACGCATCAGTATTTGCCGCAACCGCCTCCGGATTTGTAATATATTTAAGTGAACTTACCTGAACATATTTCGATCCGTCAAAAACAGCAACCGCATAACTGTTGTACAATCTGCTGTTTTCACTGCCTTTATTAAGCTGATATGATTTTGTAACATTACCTGCACTTACCTTTTCAAGATAGTCGGTTCTGTTTCCGATTCCTTCCTCATACGGCTGTAATTCAAAAAGATAAAAATTACCGTCGGTACCTGCCATATCACCCGAGTTATTCATAGTGATATCTACTGTAGACTTATTCTCTCCTATCACAACCGATTCAATATTTGATGTTGCACTAAGAGCATATGCATTACTATGTAATCCAAGTCCAAGCATTGTTACTATAGCTAATGCAGATGCAAGTTTTATTAAATTATTTCTCTTCATCTTGCCTCCTTCTTTATATATTATAACTTATTTACCAAAAAGCTTTGTTAATTTTTTTTTACATTTTTGTTATATCATAAGTAAGTCTGTTTGCCCTTTTTATTACAGTCTTATACATACTGTACTGAATATTTTCAGCAAAGATCCGGCATTTATAAGTATAAACAGGAATATAATGTTTCTCTTGGTCTCATCCTTTATCACTATCTTATTATTCCTGCATATCATAAGCAGAGGCAATAGTACCGGAATAAAGTATCTTCCGCTCACACCTTCTATAAATTCGGAACTTATCGGAGTCCATGCAATAAGCATTGATAAAAGCACCAAAAATACGACAAAAAATATACTGATACCTGTAAGCACCCTCTCTTTTACCGGCAGCTGCTTTTCTTTTGCTTCCCCGAAAACAGAAAATATCATGCCTATATTAAGTAATAAAAATCCTATATACGGAATACCTACCACATCGTCCGCATGTCCTAGATATGCTCCGAACATTGTTTTATGGTAATATTCAAGTTGCAAAAGCAATGTATTATAAAACAGCTTTACGGCCTTTAATTTGTTGTGCAATAAATAACCTATGGTGTAGCTCTCCTCACCTGCCCACTCAAGACTTGAAGTAGTGCTTGTGGAATATCCCACCACTGTAGCTCTGTTTACCAGATACATTGCAAATACCCATGACAATAGCACAACTACCGCAGATGCAAGAAAAAAAGCTATATTTTCTTTTTTTATCTTGCCGTCCACCTTACCTCTGAATTTAAACTTATACAGCGGTATACTGAAAAGCAGTAAAAGCATAGGGAAGTAAACCATTTTACATGGTAAAACAAGTCCTGCAATAAGGGAAACTATGACCAGATCTTTTATATCAAAGTCCTTTTTTTCATGTGCAAGATAAAATACATATGACACAAAAAAAATCATGCTTGAAATCATAACCGCATCATAGGAATATGAAGCCGCCAGTTCAATTGTGGTAGGAAGAAGACTGACTAAAAAAATAAATTCTTTAAATCTTGGCAGGAAATATATCCCGAGAGTGCCCAATAATATAAACAAAATCAGATTTGCCGTTCTTCCAAACAGTACAAGATAAGTGCTGTTAAGCCCCATTATTCGGGCTGCAGTGATACCTGTTGCAGGTAAAAAATATACACTCGGTATGGTATTTACAGGCGCGTGTAGCGACTGGGCCTTTTCATAATCTTTGCCGCCAAAACTGATATAATTATCAGCACCGCGAATATTCCCCTCTCCATAAAAAACCTTGTAAGATGTTTCTTCAAGTTTGCTTGAAATAATTTTCCCATGACTTCCCTCCTCAGGTATTAAAACATTCTCCTCTTCACTCTTCGTTTTATCAAAAGTGTACTCTCCGTCCACATCTTCCAGCCAAAGATCCCCGGCCCTGATTATCACATGTCCGTCTTTAACGGTTGCCTGCTTTCCAAGCATCTTATTTGATATTTTATAAGCCGATATAAAATGTGCTATCTCATCAGGTGCAGACATGGCAGGAAAAACATACATATATCCAAGTCCGAATATAAGCATTACAATCGGATATATCTTAACTATACTGAATTTTGTTATATTCAAATATATTCCCGATACGAGTAACAGCAAAAGAGCTGCCACAGATAATATAATATAGCTCTTACTTAAAAAGTAATCACTTGTATGTGATACTCCCAAGTTTACATATAAGCTTTGAATATAAGCAATCACAATAAATCCTGCTATGCAACCAAATAAACAGATGACTTTTTTCATAAACTCTCCAAATAATGCTTGTACTTTTTATAAATAGATATTACACTGTAATTACTACTATTGTAAAGGAGGTTATTATGGCAGGTTTAAAAAAGTTAATGTTTTGGGCAACTGTTGCAGGTGCTGCGGCAGCCGGAGTGTCATATATACTGAAGTATAAAGAATATCAAAGAGAATTGGAGGGTGAATTCAAAGATTTTGAAGACGAACTTTCAGATTATAAAACAGAAGATGCTACCGCAAACAGAAAGTATACGGCATTAAAGTCTACTACAGATGAATTCGTTACGGCGGCAAAGGACACCGCAAACAGTGCAAAGGGCATGGCAAATGCGGCTAAGGAAATGTTAAAGGATGTGGCAAACATTATTACAGATAATGTTTCCGCAGCCGGTGATGTGGCAAAGGACAATGCAAAGCCTTTGTTTGAAAAAGCTAAATCAAGCGTTGAGCCTGTAGTTGACAAGGCTAAAAAGCAGCTTGATAAATTCGGAAAAGATGCCAAAAAATCCGATATAGTTGAAAACGACCTTGATTCCGATGTGGAAGTTGAATTCTATGAGATGGACTCCGACGAGGACAAAAAAGACCTGGCACAAAAGATTGATGATATTTTAGAGAGCAGTAAAGATAATAAATAAAAAGAGGCCTATGGCCTCTTTTTTATCTGTCCTTAAAAGGTGTATATTCTTTTAATTCACCCACATACTTTGTTGCAGGTCTCATTATTCTACCGTCATAAAGCTTGTTTTCCACATTGTGAGCAACCCAGCCTATATTTCTTGATATAACAAATAAAGGTGTATAAAGATCTTCAGGAATACCGAGCATGTTGTATGCAAAGCCTGAGTAAAGGTCTACATTTGAAGAAATAGTTGTTCCCTTTCTCTCAAATACCACCTTCTTTACAGTCTTTTCAAACTCCTCATAGAAATGATACTCGTCCAGTCTGTCCTTATCTTTTGCTACCGTCTCACAGTACTCTCTTAAAAGCTCAGCTCTAGGGTCTGTGATAGTATATACCGCATGGCCGAATCCGTATACAAGTCCGCTGCAATCAAAGAAGTCTTTATCAAGTAATCTGTTTACGATATTTCTTATCTTCTTTTCATCTGTGGTTATACCTATTTCATCCTTTATAGCCTTCATCATCTGTACAACGGAAATATTTGCACCGCCATGCTTAGGTCCTTTTAACGATCCTATGGATGCCGCTATAGTTGAATAGATATCCGTACCTGTGGATGAAACAACTACATTGGTAAATGTAGAGTTGTTACCGCCGCCATGGTCTGCATGAAGAATAAGTATTGTATCAAGAAGAGCCGCCTCATTCTTTGAAAACTTCTGATCTACTCTTAGCATCTGCAATATATTCTCAGCCATTGAAAGCTTCTCATCAGGATAATGTATTATCAAACTGTCATTATAAAAATAATGTCTCTTTGCCTGATATGCATAGCACATAATTACAGGAAGTGATGCGGATATTCTAATACCTTTTACAAGAGTGGAATATACATCCACATTGTCAGGTTCTTCATCATAGTTGTATAGAGTAAGTACAGCATTTTGAAGCACATTCATCAAATTCTTTCCGGGATTTCTAAGAAGTACACTCTCAAAAAAGTTGCTTGGCAGTGTATACATACTTCTGAATACCTTTGAGAAATTGTCAAGTTCCACTTTATTTGGTAAAAATCCGAATAAAAGCAAGAACATTACTTCCTCATATCCTCTTGTGGACTTTGCACTTCCGTTTACAAGATCGTTTAGGCTATATCCTCTGTAGTAAAGCTTACCGTCTACATTTGTTTTTACACCGTCAACTATATCATAGCCTACTACATCGGAAACCTTTGTAAGACCAACTCTTACTCCTGTACCGTCTTCATTTCTGAGACCTTTTTTTACATTGAATTCGCTGAAAAGCCCGTTCTTTATTTCATTATAATTTTGGCTCTTACCGAATTCCTGTGCCAAAAAGCTGTCAATATAATTATCCTTCATTCTATAACTTACCTCTGATTTTTAAGTATTCCAGTATCAAATCCACACCCTGTTCAAGTGTAATCTTTGATGTATTAAGCGGAAGATCGTAATGTGTCATATCATCCCATTCTTCGCCTGTATAATACTTGTAATACTCTTTCCTTATTCTATTGTTTCTTTGCACTCTTCTGAGCGCTTCCTTGGCATCAACTCCGTCAACTTCCATTACTCTGTCAACTTTCTTTGACAAATCGGCATATACAAAAAGTGAAATAAAATCATCTTCTCCTGCCGAACTGAGTACAAAATCCGCACATCTTCCTATAAGTATGCAGGATTCGCTTGCTACCAACTCTCTTATAACTTCGCTTTCAAATCTGAAAAGATTGTCGGGTGAAACGATATCGTCTCCTATTGACGGCTTATTATTTGCATTTTTTATTCCGCCTATTATTCTTTGTAGAATATTATGCCCCGGTCTTTCGTCATTCATTCTGAAATATTGTTCTGCTACAGCTGAATGTTCTGATGCCATTTTTATTATTTCATCATCATAATACGGTATTCCAAGTTTCTCTGAAAGCTGCTGTCCTATTATTCTTCCACCGCTTCCATATTCTCTGTTTATGGTGATAATAAGTTTCTTATCCATAGTCCCCTCCTATTTGAATTCACTAATTGGCCAACATCATTCTGTCATTGGCAAACTCACCGCCGCTTGCCTCTTCAAATTTTCTTAAAAGGTCTTCAACCTTAAGTTTCTTCTTTTCCTCACCGCTTACATCATAGATCACTCTGCCCGAATGCATCATTATAAGTCTGTTACCTATATTAAGGGCATCCTTCATATTATGAGTTACCATCATTGCGGTAAGATTTTGCTCAGCCACAATCTGCTCTGTAAGATCAAGAACCGTCTTTGCAGTCTGCGGATCAAGCGCCGCCGTATGCTCATCAAGCAGTAAGAGCTTAGGCTTTTTAAGTGTTGCCATCAAAAGTGTCAGCGCCTGTCTTTGTCCTCCCGATAAGAGTCCTACCTTTGATGTCATTCTGGTTTGAAGTCCAAGTCCGAGTTTTGCAAGTATTTCCTTGTAAAGCTCTTTTTCGCTCTTTTTAATTCCCCAGGATAAACCTCTTTTTTCTCCTCTTCTGAAAGCAAGTGCAAGATTTTCATCTATCTGCATTCCCGCACTGGTTCCCATCATAGGATCCTGAAAAACTCTTCCGATATACTTTGCTCTCTTATGCTCAGGCATTCTTGATATATCAACACCGTCTATTATAATCTGACCGCCGTCAATGGGATATACACCTGCAATCATATTAAGCATCGTTGACTTACCTGCACCGTTTCCTCCGATTATGGTTACAAAGTCTCCCGGATTCAATTTAAGTGATAATTTATTTAAAGCTTTCTTTTCGTTTATTGTACCTATGTTGAAGGTTTTACTGACATTTATAATCTCTAACATCTTATTCTCCCTTCGGTGAATAGGCTCTTTTAGCCCTTATTTTTGCACTCATTACAGGTACGGCAAGCGCAAGTGCCACTATAATGGCAGAAAGCATTTTCATATCGTTTGCATCCATTCCAAGCTGTAATACAATTCCTCTGATTACAAAGTATACAATAGAACCTACAACAGCCGCAGAAAGCTTCATCCAGAAAGATATTACTTTTCCAAGTATTACTTCACCGATAACTATAGCTGCAAGTCCTATGACTATAGCTCCCGTTCCTGCATTGATATCGGCATATTTCTGGCTTTGTACTATAAGTCCTCCCGAAAGACCTATAAGTCCGTTGCTTATCACCAAGGCAAGAAGCTTTGCATGACCTGTATTTACTCCGAGAGCTCTGATCATAGCTTCATTATTTCCGGTTGCTCTAAGCGCAGAACCAAGCTCCGTACCGAAGAACCAGTATAGTATCATTATAATAAGTACAATAATAATTCCGCCGAGTATAACTCCGGCTACGGCATTACTCATACCTGTAGCATCTGTAAGCCATGAGAATATGGTATTTGTCTTTAAGAGCGGTATATTACTCTTTCCCATTACTCTAAGATTGATAGACCAAAGAGAAATCTGAGTAAGTATACCTGCAAGAATAGCCGGTATTTCAAATATTGTATGCAATGCTCCCGTGATAAATCCTGCAATCATTCCCGCAAAAGTTGCAAAAAGAAGTGCAAGTAAAGGATTCATGTTGAAGTTTACAATCATGACCGCACATACACATCCGCCAAAAGCAAAACTTCCGTCTGCTGTCAAATCCGCTATATCCAGCAGTTTATAGGTAATATATACCCCAAGCACCATTGCTCCCCAAAGTATTCCCTGAGCAACGGCACCTAACAGTGCTGTAAACATTTATACCTCCAAAAAATTATATTTCCATTTAGGCTTTCATTATTTTATATTATATCACAAATTACTGCAATGTTAATTTATATATGGAAAACCTGTATAAAATTAACAAAACCGGCATATACCGGTCTTATTAATCCTTATATCTCAGTTCATTGAAATATTTGATGTATCTATTCCAAGTTCCTTTGCAACCTCTTCATTTATTGTAAGTTTGCATTTATCCTTTGATAAATAAGCTATCGGAATATCTGCAGGTGACTTTCCGTTTAAGATTTCAACAGCCTGCTCTCCTGCAAGCTTTCCAACCTCGAAGTAATCAATACCGTATGTTGCCAAGGCACCGTTTTCCACATGTGCGGACTCCGCTCCTATTATAGGAATCTTATGCTCCGTAGTGGCAATCATAGCAACCGTTGTCATACCTGCCGCAATAACATTATCTGTAGGTACATATATGGCGTCTACCTTACCTACCATTGACTCAACCACTGTCTGAATCTCATTTGAACTTGAAACTGTGTACTCAACTCCTGTAAGCCCCTTCTCTTTAAGAGCGTCCATAGCCATTTGCGCCTGCAACTTTGAGTTTGCCTCAGCTGTACAATAGAGTATACCTACATTCTTTGCTTCAGGTAAAAGTTTTGTCAAAAGCTCAATCTGATCCGCTACCGGTGTAAGATCCGAACTTCCTGTAACATTTCCTCCCGGTGCGTCATTGCTCTCCACAAGGCCTGAAGCTGCAGGATCCGTTACTGCTGTTATAACTACCGGAATATCTGAAGTTGCTCCTGCTACCGCCTGTGCCGCCGGTGTAGCTATTGCCAGAATCAAATCCTTCTTGTCATTTACAAGCTTGTTTGCAATAGTCTGTGCCGCAGACTGCTCACCGCCTGCATTTTGCTGCTCGATATCTACTTCAATACCTGCTTCTTCAAGTGCAGCTACAAAACCTTCGTTTGCTTTATCAAGTGCAGGATGCTGTACATACTGCAAAACTCCGATTTTTTTAGCATCGGCACTTACTTCCGATGAAGAATCAGCCATACTGTTTGTATTATCCGCTTTTGATCCGCATGCCATAAGGCTTGCTCCAAGGAGCATTGCCATTGCTATTGTCAAAATATTTTTTTTCATAAACTTCCCTTCCGTATAAATAAAACTTATTATGCAAGGGATTATACTATATCTGTTTTATTACGTCAATACCTTAAGGCTTTAAACATCAAAACTTTAAAGCAATAAAGTTCTTTATATTCTCAATATTTTTTAATCCCTCTTCATACCCTTCATTATACAGCTTTTCAAGTTTTACAATGCTGTGCTCAAGCCTTTGTACGGTCACCTTATTCTGCGGTCTGATAATTAAAAGCTTACCCTCTTTAGCCAGCTCTTCCATTTCTTCCTGCATCTTGTTGTATCTTTCCGGCACAGTCATCAATTTTTCAACCAGATTCGGAAGCGGCTTAAAATATCTTCTATAGATGCTTTCATTTATCTTATTTACCGGCTTTTTCCTGTATCCCTCTTCTCTTGTAAGTACTACTATTGCTTTTGAATATCCGACATCAAATGCTCTTTTATATGCAATGGAGGTTGATATACCTCCGTCAAGATATTTCCTGCCTTCCACATCTATCATCTTTGACATTACAGGCATGGATGCAGACGCTTTTACTGCCGATATAATATCGCTGCAATTATTCTTATCAAAAAACTTGCTTTCTCCGGTTATTACATCTGTAGCTACAACTTCATATTTTTTCGCCTTGTCATTAAATGATTCCCAATCAAAAATATCGTATTTATTTGAAATATCATCAAATAAGAAATCGAAGTTAAATATCTGTCTGGATTTAAACATGTTTTTATAACTTATATATCTCTTATCATGCAGGTATTTTAAATTGATTCTCTTTGATCTGCCTCTTTGTCTTGAAATATAGTTCATTCCGTTCATCGAGCCTGCAGAAACTCCGTTCACATATTCAATATATACTTCATTATCAAGCAAAGCATCCAAAACACCGGCCGTAAACAGCCCTCTTAAAGATCCGCCTTCCAGACACATTGCCCCTTTTAATAATTCCATCTTTCTACCTCCATATCTTAATATATTAGCACCTTGATTGTAATTACTCAATCTGTTACAATCTAACTTATTCTGATTTTGGTAGAATATAACAATGATTATATAAAAATATGTTAAAACGGAAGGTAGTTTATGGCGGAAAAATTAGCAAAATCACTTATAGGAATGATGGGAGGACTGCTCTCTCTCAGCTTCGGAAAACAATTGATAGTATTTATTATATCAATGCTCCCTATTTTGGAACTCAGAGGAGGTCTTATAGCGGCTTCTCTTCTAAAGCTTTCACCTGTTGAAAGTTATGTCATAGCAATTGTAGGTAATGCTATACCGATTCCTTTTTTACTGCTTTTGATTAACAAAATTTTAAGTGCTATGGAAAAATCTAAATTTAAGCTTTTTAATAAAATGTACTCATTCCTACATAAAAAGATTATGAAAAACAAAGACTCTATAGAAAAATATGGATTCTGGGGACTTGTAATCTTTGTAGGTATACCTCTTCCAGGTACAGGTGCCTGGACAGGTGCGATAATAGCCGCTTTCCTTGAGATGGAAAGAAAGAAATCCTTCCTTGCAATCTGCTTAGGTATGCTTATGGCAAGTATTATAATGATGATTATATCATTCGGCGTAATATCAAATGTTGTATAAAAATAAGGGACTGTTAACCGTTTTTTCTACGATTAACAGTCCCTCTTTTTATTGTATAGGTCCGTTGTTTAAAACCAGAGTATCTCCCTCATAAAGAGTTGTCTCACCGTTTGGAATAATAAAATCATCTCCTCTTATAATAAGCATTACAAGTGCATCAAGTTCCCCTGAAAGCTCTGACAGTGTGGTGCCTTTTGAGAGTAATTTCCTGGTTAAAACAAGCTCGGTCATAATATAATATTCTTCAAAGTCGATAGACTTTGCAGCAAGAACTATAGTATCACCGCAGCAAAGCACAGTTTGTCCGTTCGGGACTATATCCTCACCCTCTCGCTTAATTAAAACCATCAATGTATCAGGAGGCAGATTTATATCACTGATACTTTTACCGCACCAGTTTTGATTTTCACTCACCGTAAGCTGAATAAATTCTATAGGTATCTCATCTCCACTGTAATCCGAGAAGGTTTTCATTACATCATAGCCTTCATCAATCATATCAATTTTCTTAGATATAAACGGAAGCAGGCTTCCCTGTACCAGTATTGAAAATAATACTATAAAAAATACATTGTTGAATATATCATAGTTTGCATTTGTATTTAATAATGCGGTTATTGCAAAAACTATGGACGAAGCGCCTCTAAATCCCGACCATGAAACAAGAAATATCTGATTCCATGTTGCCTTAAAAGGTTTCATAATTATTGTAATAACAAGCGGTCTTACAACAAATGTTATAAAACACGCCAGAGCAAATCCCGTACCTGCAACAAATAAAAGTCTTGACGGATAGGCTAAAAGCCCAAGCAGGAAAAATATCAGTATTTGCATAATACCTGTTATACCGTCAAAGAAAGGGACCAGCTCTTTCTTTCCTCTGATATCCGAATTTCCAAGTATAATACCGGTGATATATACACTCAAATATCCGTTTCCGCCGACCACTGTCGGCAATGAATATGAAAGCAGTGCAACCGCAATTACAAGCACCATATTAAATCCGGGTGTATTTATAATAAATCTGTTTATCAAATATTTGAAGATAAAAGCGATTAAAACACCTGATAATGCTCCCACAAAAAGCTGTAAAAACAGCATGTAAAAAACACTTCCGACTGTAATGCTTCCCGATATCATAGTCACTGCAATCATCGTAAGCATATATGCAAAAGGATCGTTACTTCCGCTCTCCACTTCCAAAATAGATGCGGTATTATATTTAAGATTCAAATGTCTGTCTCTTAATATGGAGAATACACTTGCCGCATCCGTTGAAGAAATCACCGCACCTATAAGTACCGAGTTTATCCATGAAAATTTCAGAACCAGGTATGCAAACATTGCCACAAACATTGAAGTAAGCACTACTCCGACGCTTGACAAAAGTCCGGCCTTTAAAAGTACAGGCTTTGCCTCCTTTATATTTGTTCCGAATCCTCCGTAAAACATGATAAAAATAAGCGCAAATGAACATATGGTTTCCGCCTGTTTGAAATCATCAAATCTGATTTTAAATATGCCTTCAGACCCGAATACCATTCCCAGCAAAATAAATGCTAAAAGTACAGGCACACCTATTTTACTTGTTATAAGATTCAGTACTATACAAAGTAAAATAATAAATGATACAATCAGCAAAATATAATTCATCATTATATTTCCTCTATCTCATTTGCAAAGCAGCTTTTTTTGCTGTCGTCACATGCCGGACCCATAGGATAAACTTTTATTAAAAGCGCATTCTTTTCTCCGTTTAAAAACAGTTCCCTGACATATTGATAATTTCCGTATTTTTTTCCCTTTACTATAGCCCTCTTATGAGATTTTGAGTAATAAGTCAAAAGTCCTGTGGCAAGTGTTCTCTCCCATGCATCTTCGTCCATATATGTATACATAAGTACAGTATGATCTATATAATCCTGTACTATCACCGGAAGCAGACCTTCACTGTTTAATTCTAAATCTTTCCACTCAAAGTTTGTTTTTCCGTTATAAATTCTTGCATCTATTTGTTTCATTTATGTCTCCTTTATATCCAACTTTTTCAATCCTCTTTTAAGATTCCTTACTGAGATATAAGCTAAGGCTCTCTAAATAATGCACTATAATATCACCCTTTTTAGGTATCAAATATTCCTCATTAAGCTCTTCATACTTAAAACTTTTTTTACCGCCTTCATTCATCCTTTCAAAAAAAACTTTCAGATCCTTTAGCGGTAAATATATTATCTTATCAAGTGATTTAAAAAATATAATAAGAAAAGCTATACCTCCCTGCTTTTCAAACTCCTCCATGAACTTAAACTGGTGCTCATGCACATTTGCGAGTGAAAAGCTTGTACTTGCACATTCTTTTGCATCAAAACATACAGGTATTCCCTGAACGACTCCTATATAATCAACTGTGGACTTTTTCTCAAAATAAGCCAAAGTGATATGCCTTGAAGCCTTGTCAATATCAATCGGAGTAATCGGAGTGGGAATCTTTTGAATAAGTGCAAGTCCGCTTTCTCTGTACTTTTCATTGGAGTAGTTGATATACTCTTCCAAAGCGGATCCTCTAAGGCCTCTTGTTTTCCAAGTACCCATCTCCTATCACCTTTCTGAAATCATTATTATATGAAGCCTCAAAGCACTTTCCCTTTAAAGCTTTAAATGTATCCGTATCGGAAATATCACTGTTAGGATATACAAGTCTGAATGAATGTAAAAGCTGAGACTTTATACCGTACTCTTTTTTAAACTTTTCATTCACAGATTTCTCTCCGTATTTAAAATCCCCTATTATCGGATGTGATATTGAGGATAAATGCGCTCTTATCTGATGAGTTTTTCCGGTTATAAGCTTTACCAAAAGCAGTGTAGCATCTTTAAAATAATCAAGTACTTCGTATTCTGTCTGTATAAAATCCGCACCTTCAAAGGTCTTATCTTTGACGGTAACTTTATTGGTCTTTTCATCCTTATAAAGCCAGGCATTAATACTTCCCGTTTTTTCCACTCTGCCTTTTACCAAAGCCAGATAAAATTTGCTCACAGCCTTTGTTTTTATAAGTTCATTATTTACTCTCAGGCCTTCCAGAGTCTTTCCGCAAACCATAAGTCCTGAAGTGTTTCTATCAAGTCTGTTACATATGGAAGGCTTAAATGTATTTAACGCCTTGGAGTCAAATTCAAGATATTCAAGTAAAAGATCGTTTACCGATATATCATTTTCATTTGATTTCTGTGATAAAAGACCTGCAGGTTTATTTATTATAACAGTATTTTCATCCTCATATACTATATATGATTTGAAAGCTTCTATACTTTTTTTATCAGCTTTGGGCTTTCCCTCTATATCTTTTATATTTATCGCCTTTTTCCCTGATAATTTTTCAAAACTTTCATCTGAAAACCAAAGCTTGATACTTGCCCCGGACTCAAGCCTTTCCTTACCGTCAGCTTTTTTATCATTTAAAGTAATATTCTTTTTTCTAAGCATCTTGAAAATAAATCCTGTATTTGCATTTACAAATATTTTTTCCAAAACCCTGTCAAGCCTTTGTCCGCTTTCATTTTTTCCTACAATTATTTCAATCATTATACTGAAAGGCTTTTAAAGATAGCCCTTATCTCATCTAAATTTTTGTCATTTGCATCTTTACTTTGAACAAACTTTTTCATTTCACTAAAGCTGTCACAAATCTTCACACTGACATTTATACCGCCTATTTTCATTCTTTCTTTGATAAATTCCTCGGTTTTTGACTTATCCGCCTTATTGGAAAGAATACCGAAGATTCTTTCTTCATTGATATATATTATATCAAGAGGCATTACCTGCTCCTTCATTGTAAGGATTATATCAAATAAAAAATGCTTATCATCAAGATATTCCTTTATCTTTTCATATTCAAATGATTTATACTTAAACACCACCAGAAAAGGCGATAAAAGGTTTGCCATAGGAAGTACCGTAAGTATGGATGAAACAAGCAGTATCCTTGAAATATCGGCATTTTTTGTAATCTTTGAAGATATAAAAAGCAAAAGTATAATAAAAACAAAAAACCCTATAATTAATCCGTTTTTTATTTTAAAGTATTTTCTGTACCCGTACTCGCCTTTTTTCTTTGTCATAGCAATTCCCTGTAGTCATTTATATAATAATCCGCCAGTTCCTTTTTTCTTTCTCTAACCTCTTTTGAGAAATCATCCTCTATTGCACATACCTTCATTCCTGCGGCTTTTCCTGCAATAACACCTGCTACAACATCTTCAAATACAAGACATTTTTCAGGTCTGACTCCAAGAAGTTCTGCCGTTCTTAAATAAACATCAGGTGCAGGCTTACCTTTTTTTACCTCATCCGATGTAGTAATGACCTCAAAATAATCTTTCATATTTAAAGAATTAAGTACCGCATCCACCATATTTTTGTTATTGCTGGTTGCAATTCCCATTTTGATTCCTCTTGACTTTAAATGTTTCAAAAAGCATGTGCATCCCGGCTTTTCTTTCACTTCATACTTATATTTATCCAGCGCCATATCTTCCCAGTCCTGACAGATTTTTTCCACACTGTCTTTTATACCAAACTTCTTTTGAAAATAAACTGCTGTTTCATGAAAGCTTATTCCATCTATTTCATTTTTTAAATTATCATCGTATTCAAATCCGAATCTTTCCAAATACTCAGCATCGATATCAGGCCACATCCACATGGAATCTACCAAAGTACCGTCCAGATCGAATATACATGCATCTATATCTTTTATCATAAACTACCCAAATCCGTATTCTCATCTATAAGCTCGGGATGTTCCTTACTGTAAGCTGTTATAACCTTATTCACTTTGCTTATCACTTCACTTCCCAAACTCATGTAAAGTTTTTTATCTCCTACTATATAAAATTCCTTCTTCGCTCTTGTAGCCGCAACATTCATCATATTGGCCTCGCTTACCGCCCAGCTTGCGGCACCCTTACTGTTTGTATCAGCTCCAAGCACCATAAATACTATCGGAGCTTCCTTACCCTGGAAGGTATGGATGGTTCCGATATTTGTGACTTTTCCGTTTTCTCTTCTTGTAAAGCCTATTTCATCAAGCTTTCTTGCCAGTCTGTAAGCAACATTTTTAAATGGTGATATTATATAAATAGTGTCACTCTCATTTTTATCCAATATCTTAGGGTTTGACTTTGCCATACTCTGTATCTTTTTTAGAAGAAATTCACCCTGTTCTTCAACATACTTATCTACCGCCTTACCTTTTATATCATACCATCCGGTTTTTCCATAGCCCTCATTACCCTGTACCATAAGGTTTTGATAAGATATCTCATTTGATATGGTAAACATAGGATATTTACAGCGCCTGTGTACCCAAAGCGGAATACCTATCCATGAATCCTCTTCTTCTTCACCCTTTGTGTAAAAACCGTATTGACTTGCGGCATCCACCAAAGTCTGTACGGAAGCAGACTCGGACAAATACTTTTCACTTACATTATAGCTTTTTGAAAGTAATGCAAGCAGACCGCCGTCCAAAGTGAGTACAGGCTTTATCTGGAAAGGATCTCCCACTACCATAATATTCTTGCTTCTGAATATTGCACCCACTGCTGCCTGAGGTAGGGCCTGTCCGGCTTCATCCACAAATGTATGTCCCAGAACATTCTCGTCAATATTTTTTAACATCCTTGATAAACTCGCAAAAGTGGAACTGATAACAGGAATGGTAAGATTTATCCAATTCCAAGAGATATTTATCAGTCTCTTATTTTCCATATACTTACTTTGATTTCTCCATATGCTTACGGCAGCCTTAATATTTTTTCTGTTTTCATATAAAAACTGCTTTCTTACACCAAGAGCCGATACAAAAAGCTTTGATTGCTCCACTCTGTAGTTTTCATCAAACCACGGATTTGAAAGTTGAAGCTTTTCATATTCACTTCCAAAGTCAAGTCCCTTAGATATACTTGTATTATCAGTATTGAATTCTCTTATTATCTTAGAGTATTTTTCTTTTCTGTTATTTAAGTTTTGCTTCCAAGCCTCATACTGAGTATTCTCATTATCTGCCTCATTCTTTTGCGTATCTATTGATTTTTTCAACTCATTTATTTTATTTTGAAGCTCATTTTCAAGTTTTCTGTAGGTCTCATCCTCATCAAATAATACCTGTAACTTATTTTGTAAAGCATTTAATTCATTTGTAAAGTTCTTGTTTTTCTCGGAATTAAAGATGGATGAAAAAAATCCCGGTTTTTGACTCTGTTTGGCTTCAAAAAGCATTTTTTGATTTGAAATACTTCCTGCAAGTTCTTCTCTTTGTTTTTTAGTATGACTTAGTGAACTTGAAGCCTCATTAAGGCTTACAATTTTCTCCTTTACAGACTCTTCGGCTTGCTCCCTTAACATAGCAATCTTTTTTCTTCTCTCTTCATCCTCATTCAATAAAGTATTCTCGATTTTACTAAGTTCGGACTTTGCATTATAATAAGCATCAAACTTATTTTGTAAGCTTTTTGCATCATTTCTAAGCCCCGATACTTTTTTATATTGAGTTTTAAATTTATTATAAATTTCATCATCCGGTTCATACTCATTTTCAAGACAGTTTACTATACATTCAATCCTGTTGAGTATATTGGTCATATTGTCGGACTTGCCACCTTCAAGAGAAAAGGAGCCCCAGAACTTTTCTTCACCTGTATCCTCAAGTATCAGTTCTTTTTTACTCTTTCCGTCTTCCTTTACCCAATTTTCTTTTACATTCTTGTTTGCAATCTCTTTAAAATAGTCTATGTTTTCAAGTTCAGGCAAAATATTCTCATCAATTCCCTCTTTTAATGGCAATTCATTTACAATATTTTGAACCGCACCGTTATTTGAACTTGCAACAACTATATTGTTTTTTGCAATACGCTCAGGAAGCTCGCCTATGGAAGCTTTTTCGAAATATCTTGTCAGCTCATTTCCTTTCACATACTTTTCAGACAATCCGCATATGTCAAAAGCCTGCTCTACGATAAGCTGTGCGAATATATCTTTTAAGAGTGTAGTCTTACCCGTACCCGGAGGTCCGTTTACACTTCTCATTTGATTATTATCATACCCTATAGTAAGATTTACAGCCACCTGCTGCATAAATGAAAGCGCAAACTTTGTATTGCTTGGGAATCTTCCGAGAGGATAATTTTCAGGACTTAAAATCTTTTCAAACTCCGACTTATTAAACCCATAAGAATCTTTTTTGCTGTCCAAATTTTTCCTTCCGGCTGTTTTTCCATAAAGGTAATCATTCAGATTTTTATTATCAATTCTCTTAGCCTTTGTCAAATCATCCACGAAAAAAGAATGAAGATTTGTGGCATCGGTTTCTATATTATTTAAAAGCTGTACACGACAATTCTTTAAATCGATTCCGTATTTATTCAAAACAGTTTCAACAGTCTTATCAAATTTTTCAGGATTATCTTCACAGTTTTCAAATCTTTGTTTCAGCTCATCTTTTAAATCCTCTTCAAACTTATGAAACTCCGACTCTGTAGGCACTTTTTTATAATATCTCATATATGCGCTTGCACTGAAAAATAAATTTTCTTCAATATAGCGCAAGGTTTTATCAAAATACAGTGCCATACTGAATTTATCACCGTAATTTATATCGCCTTCAGGCTTTGCTATTCCATATGTTTTTCTTAATAAATCAACCACCTCGCTAAAGGCAAATATATCCAAATAAAATACCAAACCTGAATTCTTATATCTTCTGATATTCGCTTTTTCAATCAATGAATTAAAATAATCAAAGTATTTTTTATCTGTTAAATCATCAAGTCTCAGATTCTTTTTATCCCTAAGACTTATATCTCCCTCAGAGAGATGTTCAACCATGATCCATGCGTCTAAAATATTATTTTTCATCTCTTCAGCATCTCCATCTCAATCTCCGTTATTTTTCTGCTTTCCCCTTTTTTCAGTTTCAAATCATCAAGTCTGAGTCCTCCGAAGGCAACTCTTTTTAAATAAGTCACCTCTCCTCCTAAAGCTTTTACCATTCTCTTTACCTGATGAAATTTACCCTCATGTATTGTAAGCATTATTTCATTAGAAGATATAATTTCAAGCTTTGCAGGTTTGGATACTTCACCTTCACCGATGTCCAGCCCGTTTTTTGTCATCTCCACGGCATTTTCATTTAGTTCACCTTCAAATATCGCATAATAAGTCTTATCCACATGTGATGAAGGTGATACAAGTCTGTGATTTAAATCCCCGTCATTTGTAAGTATCAAAATGCCCTCGGTATCCAAGTCCAGTCTTCCTACAGGTACAATATTTTTTCTCTTTGAATCTATCAGCTCCATAACTGTTTTATGTACATTATCTTTTGTGGCACATACATATCCTGCAGGCTTATAGAGGATAAAGGTTTCAAACTCTTCTACTTCCACCTCTTTGCCTTCAAAGAATAATTTGTCTACTTCACTGTTTAGTTTTTCCTCGGGCTTTTTTACTATATTGTCATTTATCCTTATCTTACCGGCTTTTACATATTTTTTTATTTCCTGACGGCTTCCAAAACCGAGCTCTGAAAGAATTTTATCAACTCTGACAATCATTACATCCATCTCCAACCTTGATAATACTTATTTTTACAGCTCTTTTTATTCTGCTTTACAAATCCGAGTGAAAATCCGTCCACACATACAAGTCTGATTCCCATGTATTCATCATCAGCCTCTATAGTTTCACCCTTTAAGTACTTTATTACTCTTTCATCCGTTGCATTTAAGTTTAAAGGATTTTCCCATTCATCAAACTTTATATTCATTGCCAATGCCTGAAAAGGTTCAAATCTGTTCTTTTTTATCTCACCAAGTAGCAAACCGGTTCTTATATAATGTAAACTCTTATCTATCAAAGCATCTTTTGGAAGATAGTATGCATAATCCTTATTTATAAAGATTCTTTCATAATCCCAGTCTCTTTTTATTTTCCCAAGAAACTCAAGTAATTCTTCCGGAAGCTTCGGTGATTTTCTTTTCTTTTTATCTTTTGTTTTATTTTCATTTTTTTCAATGGCTCTATCATCTTTTTTAAGCCTTGCTACAAAATGTCCTTCTCCCTTTATCTTATGTGGGAAAAGTCTTATTGTTCCCGGTAAAATTTTAGACTCTTCAAATCCGAAATCCGGCTTTATTTTATCTATTTTAAAGTCAGGATGATTTTCTAAAAACTCCGATAAACTTCCCTCATCTTCCACTTTAGAATATGTACATGTGGAATATACCAATGTTCCGCCTGGCTTTAACATTTTCGCCGCCTCATTTAATATACTTACCTGTAATCCTGTGAAAAACTCCGGACCCCTTCCAAGATATGCCCTAAAAACAGCACTGTCACGCCTGAACATACCCTCACCGGAACATGGTGCGTCTACTATTATCTTATCAAAATATTCAATATACACATTTGAAAGATTCTTCGGATCCTCATTTGTTATCAAAACATTGTCAATTCCGCTGACCTCAATATTTTTTTGAAGTGCTTTTACTCTGGAAGCCGAAAAATCATTTGATACCAATAAACCTTCACCTTGAAGATATGATGCTGCCTGTGTCGATTTTCCTCCCGGAGCGGCACAAAGATCAAGCACCTTATCTCCCGGTTTTATACCTGCCACCATTGCAGGTGTCATAGCTGAAGGCTCCTGTATATAATAAAGCCCTGCAAAATAATACGGATTTTTAGATATACTATTTATTTTTTCAATATTACTTAAAGAAGGTGTTGTCAGTACTCCCTTTTCTTCTTCAAAGTAAAATCCCTCTTTGACCCACGGAATCTCTTTAAAATCTCTGTCAAGAATCTCTTTAAGCTTTTCCTTGGTAAGCTTTAATAAATTTGTTCTGATACCTACATATGGTTTCTCATCCAAAGATTTGATATATGCATCATAATCTCCTTCTAAAAGCTCCTTCATGGCATCTACATAGGACTTCGGTAAATCCTTTTCCTGTATCATATATACCTCAATCTAAATCAATCTTATTACGCAAAAAAGGGCTTGTTGCAAGCAACAGCCCCATAATTATTCCTGTGTATTCTGATCTGCCGGAACAATACTGGTTGCAAGTTCCTGTCTATTCTTATCGATCTCTCCTGTATAAAACTGCAATGAACTCAAATATTGATTGAATCTGTTCTGACTCTCAATCATTGTCCCCGAGATTATTCCCTGAAGACTTTGAAGCAACTCATCGGTATAAGATATAGCCGCCTGTCTGACACTGTTAGCCTCATTTCTTGCATCATATACAATATTGTTGGCTTCCATTCTTGCATATTCCAATATTTTATCGGATTCCGCATATGCAGTCTGCATAATTTGATTTTCATTTACAAGTTGTGACTTTAACTTATTTGCCTCGTTCATTATAGCATCAGACTCTTTTCTTGCGCTCAGAACAATCGCATCAGCCTTTCTCTTTGCCTCATCCCTTATGGAATTGCTTTGAATATTTGCATCGAGTATAAGCTTCTCAGCTCTGTTTTTTGCATCTGTTAAAATGCTGTCCTTATTGCTGATAACTTTTTGTGACTGTGTGACCTCCTCAGGTATCTCCTGTCTCAACTCGTTCAATAAGGCTATAAATTCTTCTTTATTTACCTTTATTATTGAATTGGACAGTGCAACGGTTTTACACCTCTCCACAAACTCTTCTATCTCAGTTATCACCTGTTCAATTCTACTCATGATCTCTCCTCAAACCTTTTTCAATCAGTCTTTTCGTTACCATTTCTCTGATATGGTCTCTTACAAAATGACTGATATCTCCATTATACACCGCAATTTCCTTAACAATACTTGAACTCAGATATGAGTATTTCAAGCTTGAACTAAGAAAAACAGTTTCCAGATTCGGTGCAATTATTTTATTTGTCTGAGCCAATTGTAATTCATATTCAAAGTCTGTAATTACTCTAAGTCCTCTAACCAATATATTACAATTTTGCTCATGTGCAAAATCCACCAATAATCCTGCAAATTCTAAAACTTCCACATTAGGCAAATGTCCAACTACACTTTTTATCATGTTCACTCTTTCAACAGGTGTGAAAAGAGGATCTTTGGTGTTATTGATAAGTACTCCTACAATAAGCTTGTCAAACATCTTTGATGCTCTTTCAATAATATCGATATGTCCGTTAGTAATAGGATCAAAACTTCCCGGATAAATAGCTTTAGCCATAGTCACCCTCGCTTATGCATAAAAATATGTTTATTAGACTTATACTCTTTGACCTTATCTATATACCAATCCTTTGATAAATGTGTGGTATCAGTCTTAAATTCTTCTTCAATTATAACCAATGTATGCTCATCAATCAATGTGGAATTTATTAAAATATCTAAACATTTATCTTCAAATCCCTTTTGATATGGCGGATCGATAAAAACAATATCAAATTTCTTTCCATGTATTTTTATCTTTTCTAAATTTGCTTCAAAGCTTCCCTTCAGTATGGTAGCTTTATCTATCAGCTTTGTGTGCTCAAGGTTTTCTCTTATACACCTTATAGCCTCTCTGTCTATATCACAAAAATATGCTTCTTTTGCGCCCCTGCTTAAGGCCTCAATACCTATTCCGCCGCTTCCGGCAAACAAATCAAGGAAGGTGGCGTTATAAAGTTTATTTGAAATCATATTAAATAATGTTTCTTTTATATTATCGGTAGTAGGCCTTGTGGAAGTACCCTTTGGCGTTTTTAAAATAAGACTTCTTGCAGTTCCCGAAATTACTCTCATTTATTACTGTCCTATTTCAACAGCGGATTTGATTTCTCCTGCCTGTGTAGTGTCACCTATAGGCTCTACAGTAGCCTCTGTCGCACTGCTCTCACTTGAAGATGAAGACTCTGTAGCTGCAGGTGTAGGTGTAGTCGGTGCCAAATTGTAGCAAAGTACAGGAAAACCGCTGTCAACGTAATCGTATAATTGCTTTGCTATTGCAGGCGGAAGGTTTACACAACCGTGTGAACCTGAAGTTCTGTATATTTGACCTCCGAAAGCTGATCTCCACGGTGCATCATGAAAACCGATACCTCCGTTAAAAGGCATCCAATAATCTACCGGAGTTGAATATCCTTCACCCTTTAAAGTTGCATTTCTGGTCTTATAAGTAAGCGGGAATGCACCCGGAGGTGTAGTCCAGTTCTTTGCGATATTGCCCGATACAAAATCACTCTCAAGTACCTTTGAACCGTTCTTTATTAAAAACATATGCTGAGTTGTAAGGTTTACTTCAACATATGAATTGCCGTAGTCATTCTCACCGTGTGAAGCCGCTTTTCTTGAGAACTCAGGTTCTCTCTTTGTGGTCTCACCTGCCTCGATAAGAGATTTTATAGTTGCCTTTTCCTTTTCGGCATCAACTTTCCATCCGTATGATCCCCCTGATATTGTTACGGTAGGACCGTAAGATGTCTTCAATGTTTTCGGCTTACCTACAGTGTTATAAGCATTTGAAATTGTCTTTACAAATGAAGCAACTCCCTCATCCGATATATTTACAGATCCGTCACTGTTTACAGTTAACCATTTATGTATAGTATCACCGTTCAAAACATTGAGCTTATCATATGAAATTCTGGCAGATATATACTTGTTCAAATTTGTAAGTGCAAGGTTAAGTGTAGGATCGTCCGATCTTTTTGCCGGCTTTTCATACAAGTCGTTTTCTTCATAGTCAAGATTTATATCATCGTTTAAAACGATGAGCTGACTCTTTATATACTCTTTTGCCTTCTTTACATCAAGTGTATTTCCCTCAACTTCAGGTATGATGGAGTATCCCGAACCCTGAACAAAATCGGAAATTTTCGCATCTACAGGCGCAACAAATTTGGACTCGTCAAACGCTCTCAGTTTTGAAACGGTTTCCTCAAACTTGTTGTCATCCACCGTAAATGAGGATTTGATTTTCAAGTCCTTTTCACCGCTCATATTTGCAATCCATGCCATACTGTTTTGCTGATGTAATAAATCCTCAAGTGAAGAGTCCTCAACAAAGGCAAGACCTACATCACTTCCCTTTATTATCTCATCATTGTTATCTCTTGATCTTATTTTACTCTCAAAATTATCTATCTGCTTGGACATCACCTGTCTGACTTCATCAACGGTTTTTTCCGAAGCATCTATGCCGTTTATTATTGTATGTGGGAAAAATTTTGTTCTGTAAGTGTTTGCTTTTACAGTATAGCAACCCGCTATGAATACAATTCCAAGCACCGCCACACCAAGTGCAAACTTATTTCCCTTCTTCTCTTTTTTACCTCTTTTTCTTGGTTCTTTTTTATTCTCAGCCATACTACTCCTATTAAAGTGCTAACTTTTTATAATGTAAATCCATGTAGTTATTTATTCTTTCTTCAAGCTTTTTACTTTCTTCTTCCCCTATATTCTTGCTCTGCACCATATCCACAGCTTTTTTTGCCATCTCAAATATATCATTGTCATTGTATATATCCGCAATTCCAAAATCAAGTTCTCCACTTTGTGCAAGACCGAAAAGCTCTCCCGGGCCTCTTAAAACAAGATCCCTTGATGCAATATAAAATCCGTCATTAGAATTTCCTATGATTTCCAGTCTCTTTTTTGCAATATTTGAATTTGAAGTTCTGACAAATATGGCATAAGATTGTAATTCGCTTCTTCCGACTCTGCCTCGAAGCTGATGAAGAGTCGCAAGTCCAAACCTTTCAGCATTTTCAATCATAATAACTGTTGCATTAGGCACATCCACACCAACTTCGATTACAGTTGTAGAAACTAAAATATCTATCTCTTTATTTACATACCGAGACATTATATCATCTTTTTCTTTCTGTTGCAGTCTCCCATGTAACACTTCTATCTTACAATTTTGTGAAAATTTATCTGCTATTTTCTTACTGTACTCTATTACATTCTCCGCCTCGATGTTCTCACTCTCTTCAACCATAGGACATATTATATATGCCTGATGGCCTTTACCTATTTCAAGTGATATATGCCTATAGGCTTTTTCCCTGTCATTTTCCGTTATAACAGCATTCTTTATTGGTAATCTGCCCACAGGTTTTGTTTCTATAGTGGAAATATCCAGATCACCGTAAAGTATAATTGCAAGTGTCCTCGGTATTGGTGTAGCCGACATTACAAGTACATGAACATCCTCTCCCTTATCTGAAAGAGTTGTTCTCTGCCTTACACCGAAGCGATGCTGCTCATCAGTTACTACAAGTCCGAGATTTTTAAATTTCACATCTTCTACCAGCAGAGCATGTGTACCTACTACAATATCTATCTCACCGGCTTCTATTTTTTCATAGACTGCCAAATGTTCTTTCTTTGTCATAGAACCTGTTAGAATCCCTATTTTAGGAGGATTTTCCAATTTCCCCAAGGTCTCCGACATGGATTTAAAATGCTGTTTTGCCAAAACTTCGGTAGGCACCATAACAACACCTTGAAAACCCGATTTTACAGCCATATATAGGCATATCAAAGCCACAACGGTCTTTCCCGAGCCTACATCTCCCTGTATCAATCTATTTGTAACCACACCGCTTGACATATCGTTTAAAATTTCATCTATCACATTATTTTGTGAATAGGTGAGCTTAAACGGCAGAGTGGACTTTATTTCTTCCAAATATTTGATTTCTTTTAATACTATATTTTTTGATTTTACTCTAAGCCTTTTATTTTTCAAAAGTTTCATTCCATATAAGAATCTGAAGAAATCATCAAAAGCCAGCCTTTTTTTAGATTCAAAAAGACTTGACTTACTTATAGGATCATGAATGTTTCTAACAGCTTTATTTCTGTCTTCCAAAGAAAACTCTTTAAGTATGCTCTCAGGTAAATATTCTTCAAAATCCTTGTCATCTATATATTCAAAAGCCGATTTTATCAGCTTCTCCATTGCATTATTATTTATACCGGCCGTAAGTGCATATATAGGCTTAAAACTGCCTATCTTCTTTTCATATTCATCTATGGTATAAATAGTAGGATGTTCAAGCGTATTCTTGCTTCTCTTTGAGAATTTCCCCACAAAAATATAACTCTCACCCTGCTTTAGGGTTGCCCTTAAGTATGGGGAGTTATACCATATTACATCTAATACATCAATAAAGTCTGTAACTTTCGTTACAGCTATTTTTCTGTTTGGACCGGTAAGTGATATACTTTTAGTGATTGTAGCCTTTATAACTACTTCCTCATCCTTGTTTACTTCGGAAATTTTTGTAGGAGCTTTGTATTCCAGATATCTTATCGGGTAGTGTTTCAAAAGGTCTTTGACCGTTTTTATGTCAAGCTTTTCCAAATATTCTGCTGTCTTTGCCCCTACGCCCTTTATATTTTTTACAGATATATCTATCAAGCCTACCTCCCTACAAAGTTTTAACTAGGTCGCCAAATCAGATATTTGACAGACCTAGTTATTAAAAATCTTATTCTACAGATATGAAATAGTAGTAAACAGGCTGCCCTCCAAAATGTAATTCAAACTCTACATTCTCGTATTTGCCAACCAATTCATCGCATAACTTGGTAGCATCCTCTTCACTTACTTCCTCGCCATAGTAAAGGCATACCAATTCACTTGAATCATCAATCATATTGGCAAGTGCCTTGTCTACAGCTGAATCAATGCTCTTATCTACACCTATTATTCCACTGTCTCCCAATGCCATAACATCATTTTCATGTATTTCAACATCGTCTATAGTGGTATTTCTTACCGCATAGGTAATCTGTGCAGACTTCACATTTGAAATCTCTTCGGTAGCATTTTCAAGGTTTTCCTCAGCGCTTCTGTCCTCTGAAAGACTTATCATTGCTGTGATTCCCTGAGGAATAGTCTTGGTAGGTATTACTACAACCTTCTTATCTTCCACTATCTTAGCCGCCTGCTCAGCCGCCAAGATAATGTTTTTATTATTAGGTAATATATATATATTTTCAGCGTTCAAATGCTCTACGGCATTCAGGATATCCTCAGTACTCGGATTCATTGTCTGCCCGCCTTCAACAACCACATCAACTCCTATTTCTTTAAATATTGATGTAAGACCGCTACCTGCACTGACGCTAATAACTCCCATTTTCTTTTTCTGCTTTTGAGATTCAAGGATTTGATCAACTCCTTTGATAACTCTCTCTCTATGCTCTTCACGCATATTATCAATCTTAAGATTGGTAAGCTCTCCGAAGGTCAATCCTCTTTGAATAGCCAATCCCGGATCGTTTGTATGCACATGAATCTTAACCACTTCATCATCAGCTACACATACAAGTGAATCACCAATTGAAGTAAGGAATTTTTTAAACTCCTCTTCATCCTTATCTGTAAATTCCTTATTTAAATTTACAATAAACTCTGTACAGTATCCGAACTTGATATCCGAAGTATCGATATCCTCTCTTGCGGCACCGTTTGCACTACCCTCAGTCTTTGTTGAAAGTACCACATCGCCAAGCTCTATCACATTTCCCTTAAGGCCTTCAAGTATACCGTGAAGTATAACCATAAGTCCCTGACCGCCTGAATCTACCACTCCGGCTTTCTTCAGTACAGGCAGCATCTCAGGTGTTTTCTTTAAAGTCTCATCACCATATGCCAACACAGCTTCCAAAAATGCGATAATATCATCATATTCATCATGTATTTCAAGGGCCCTTTCTCCCATTGCTCTTGCAACTGTAAGTATTGTACCCTCTTTCGGCTTCATTACCGCCTTATATGCAGTCTCACTTGCCTTATCAAACGCAAGCGCAATTTCAAACACATCTACAACAGGTGATTCCTTTAATATCTTGGCTGCACCTCTAAAAAGCTGTGAAAGTATAACACCTGAATTTCCTCTGGCACCACGTAATGATCCCTGTGCTATTGCCTTACACATAGATGCAATGTCATCGCCTTCTTCAGCCGCCAATGTCTTTGCCGCCGACATTATTGTCATTGTCATATTTGTACCGGTATCTCCGTCAGGAACCGGGAACACATTCAGTTCATTTATCCATTCTTTTTTTGCTTCTAAGCTTTTTGCTCCTGTTATAAAAGCACTCTTTAGTGATTGTGCATCAATCTGCTCTAGACTCACAAAAAATCCTCCTTAGTCTATTATTCGTACACCTTCTACGAATATATTTATTTTCTTTACTTCCATTCCGGTAAACTTCTCCGCCTTATACTGGATAGTCTCTATTAGATTTTGAGTTATAGCACTTATGCTAAGTCCATACGCAACTATGATATGGAAATCCAAAATCAACTTATTATCCTCTATTTTTACACTGATGCCCTTTGTGAGATTTTCTCTCTTCAAAAGCCTTGATATACCGTCTGTTACAGAAACTGCCGCCATACCAACTATACCGAAGCATTCAACCGCCTGTATTCCTACATAGAATGCTATAACATCCGGATTTATGCTTATCTGACCAAGATTTGTATTGATTTGACCTTTGTTCATATAACCCTCCAATCATTTTATCGTCAAAAGACTTTATACTGTGGTCCTGCCACTTAACTATGAAAGAGTAAATACTTTTCGTAGTTTTATAGATATTTTTAATATCTCCCAAATATGCTATTGAGGTCCATAACACATCTAAGATACTTAATCATAACATTTTTTTATAATAAAGACAATGCAAGCTTTTATTTTGCCAAATCGATTTATAATAAAATCAGTGTAAATTTTTACTCCACAATACAATTTTTGTAGTACAATAGAAACATCATTTTTTAGAAGGTTTTTTATGGAGTATAAATTCAGCAAAAATAAAGATATTTTCTTTCTAGGTCTAAGAGACGGTATTCCGATTGCTCTCGGATACTTTGCAGTATCATTTTCACTTGGTATAATGGCTACAAAATCAGGGCTGTCTCCGTTTCAAGGACTAATAGCAAGTTTTCTAAACAATGCCTCTGCAGGAGAATATGCCGGTTTTTCAATGATTGCCGTATCTTCAACGTATATTGAAATCGCCGTTATTACTCTCATAGCAAACGCAAGATATCTTTTAATGAGTATTGCCATGAGCCAAAGAATAAGAAAGGATACACCTCTACACCATATATTTATAATTGCACATATGCTGACAGATGAGGTTTTTGCAGTATCCATTGCAAGACCCGGAGATATAAATCCTTACTATACTTTCGGTGTAATGCTTGTCGCATCACCGGCATGGTCATTCGGTACATTCTTCGGTGCTATAGCCGGAAATATTTTGCCTGTGAGGTTGGTTTCAGCTTTCAGTGTGGCACTTTACGGAATGTTTATTGCAATAATAGTTCCTGCCGCAAAAGCTGATATGAAAATACTTGCTTTGGTCACTGTCAGTTTTTCACTCAGCTATATATTCTCCTTTAAGTTTTTCCATATATCCGAGGGAATAAAGACAATACTTTTGACTGTTATAATATCTGCTCTCGGAGCGATATTCTTTCCTTTAAAGAACGGAGTAGCCGATGAATAAATGGATCTATATTTTTATAATGTTTGCAGTTACATATATGATAAGGGTTCTTCCTCTTACAATTATAAGGAAAAAAATTAAAAACACCTTTATCAGATCATTTTTATATTATGTACCGTATGTAACACTTTCGGTAATGACCTTTCCGGCAATACTGAATGCTACAATGTCAAAGGCAGCCGCACTTATAAGCTTTATTGCAGGAATTATTGCAGCCATGCTTGGAGCGAATCTTTTTAAGGTTGCACTTTTATGCTGTAGTCTTGTACTTATTATTGAATATTTTATTGTATAAAAATAGGGCCGACCTTTGTCGACCCTTATCTTTATCCTCTAAATCTATATCCGACACCCCAAATAGTTTCTATAAATTGAGGTTTGGAACTGTCCTGCTCTATTTTTTCTCTGATATTTTTGATATGTACGGTAACTGTTGAAATATCACCCATTGACTCAAGCCCCCAGACCTCCTTAAAGAGGTCTTCTTTTGAATATACCTTGTTCGGATGCTTTGCAAGGAAGTAGAGTATATCAAATTCCTTGGCAGTCAGTGTTTTTTCATCTCCATAGCCCCAAACTCTTCTGGAACCTGCATCTATCTTCAAATCTCTTATTTCTACAATGTCCTTATTTGCTGTTAAAACACCTGCCAACCTGTCATATCTGTTAATATGTGCCTTTACCCTTGCCACAAGTTCACTGGGGGAAAAAGGCTTGGTCATATAATCATCCGCTCCCAGTCCAAGTCCTCTTATCTTGTCAATATCATTCTTTTTTGCACTGACCATGATAATAGGTATCTCTTTTACAGCTCTTATCTGCTTACATATCTCATATCCGTCAACTCCGGGCAGCATCAAATCCAATAATACCAACTCATAGTTTTCATTTAACGCTCTTCCAAGTCCTTCTTTACCGTCAGTTGAAATATCGACCTCAAAGCCGGATATTTCCAAATAATCCCTTTCCAGCTCAGCTATACTTACTTCATCCTCTATTATAAGAACTTTGCCCATTTTATATCTCCTACTTCTTTAACTCTATGCCAACCTCTGTTCCTACACCGGGTTTAGACATAGCTACAACACTTCCTTCATGATTTTCTATTACTTTTTTTACAATAGAAAGTCCTATACCGCTACCTCCAAGTTTAGTATTTCTTGACACATCACTTCTGTAAAATCTCTCAAATATATGCGGCAAATCTTTTTCGTCTATCCCTCTGCCGTTATCCGAGATTTGTATATTTATTGCATCCGACGTTTCTGTGACTCTAAAATGAATTTCAGGTTCTTCCTTGTCCATATATTTCACAGCATTTGAAACGATATTGTTTAAGGCTCTCTTTATCTGTTCTTTATCCATATCTATAACAGTATGTCGGCCTACATTAACTATATACTCAAATTTTATTTTTATTGTTTCAAGTTCCAGATACAAATCCTTTGCATATTCATCAAAAAATTCTTTTACATAAATCTTTTCGTATTTATAGGACATGTGTTTTTCTGCAACCTGAGAATAATACAGCAACTCGTCAATCAATGAAGTCATATCATTTGTCTTATTATATATTGTATTCAGGTAATCTCTTGTCTTTTGAGGTGAGGAGGCAACACCGTCAAGTATTCCCTCCACATATCCTCTTATTGCTGTAAGCGGTGTCTTTAAATCATGAGAAATATTACTTACCAGCTCTTTTGCCGCATCTTCGGAAAGCTTTTTTTCTTCTTCATCTTCCTTTAACTTGATTCTCATTCTCTCAAAATCATTATATAAAAAAGGAATTTCCGAAAAATCTTTTTCATCCAATTGATAGTCCAAATCTCCGTCTGCTATCCTCTTTGTGGCGGTTTGCAATTTATCCAGAGGAACAAGGATTCTTTTATAAATCCAAACCCACATAACAACCGCCACAATATCTATTATGGTTACAAGAATGGTAAGCCAGATACCTATATTACCCGTAGTATCATAATTCATACTGTATATGAGAAGTATAGACGGTATGATTATTATAAGGCAAAATATCGAAAATAAACCGGAGCCGATTTTCATCAGATAGCCTTCTTAAGTTCTTCTACCTTATCAAGTCTTTCCCATGGAAGACTCAAATCATCTCTTCCAAAATGTCCGTATGCCGCAGTCTGCTTGAAAATAGGCTTTCTGAGATCAAGCATCTTTATAATTGCGGTAGGTCTTAAATCAAAATGCTTTCTGATAAGCTCAACTATTGCACTGTCACTTATCTTTCCTGTTCCGAATGTATCTACTGAAATAGATGTAGGGTGAGCCACACCGATAGCATAAGATAACTGAATCTCACATTTCTTTGCAAGTCCTGCAGCTACTATATTCTTTGCAACATATCTTGCAGCATAAGCTGCCGATCTGTCCACCTTTGTACTGTCCTTACCTGAGAAAGCACCGCCGCCATGTCTTGCATAACCTCCGTAAGTATCTACTATTATCTTTCTTCCTGTAAGTCCGGAGTCTCCGTGAGGTCCACCTATAACAAATCTACCTGTAGGATTTATAAAGTATTTTGTATTCTCATCGACCATATCCTGTGGAATTATTTCATCAAATACATATTTCTTTATATCCGTATGAATCTGCTCCTGCTCCACATCCTCATCATGCTGTGTGGAAAGTACAACTGTATCTATTCTTACAGGCTTACCTTCCTCATCATACTCTACCGTAACCTGTGTCTTGCCGTCAGGTCTAAGATACTTAAGTGTACCGTCTTTTCTTACCTGTGTAAGTCTCTTTGCAAGATTATGTGCAAGATATATAGGGTATGGCATAAACTCTTTTGTTTCATCTGTAGCATATCCGAACATAAGTCCCTGGTCACCTGCACCGTTGTCCTCATCCTCTTTATCAATATGCTCTCTTGACTCAAGCGCCTTATCTACACCCATTGCTATATCACTTGACTGCTCATCAAGTGCTACAAGCACACTGCAGGTATCACAGTCAAAGCCGTACTTTGCTCTGTCATAACCTATTTCTCTTACAGTTTCTCTAACTATCTTTTGAATATCAACAGTTGCCTTTGATGAGATTTCTCCCATTACAAGTACCATACCTGTAGTCGTAGCAGTCTCACAAGCCACTCTTGAATTCGGGTCTGCACTTAAATATGCATCCAATATTGCATCTGAAATCTGATCGCACATCTTATCAGGATGTCCCTCAGTAACTGACTCTGAAGTAAAAAGTCTTCTCTCTTCCATTTCTCTCCTATCTTTTACACTTATATATAAACCTTAGAATATAAACCATCTTTTATAAAGCCGTTATCTAAAAAAGCCCACCAAATGGTGGACTAAGGTTTCCACTCATTGCTCGATTTCTCGCTCAGGTTGGCACCTTCCTAAAAGGGGTTGCCGTGACATCACAGATCCTTAACTCTCCGTCACTCTTAATAAGTGTATATGTATATACCCTTCAGGGCAAAATTATTTTGTTGCAATCATAGTATACCATTTTCATATAGTTATGTAAATATTGTATTTTCTTAACAATGAATAAAATTCCTAGGGTGAAAAGTTTATTTCCACTATCCCTATGATACATCTTCCGTATTTAATTTTACTCAGCTCGGCAAACCGAGATTTTCAAATTAATTTTTACAAATTACCTTCGAACCTTCACCATCAATTACAATTCCCTGACGGTTGTTAATTGGTAATAGATTTAAATCCGAAAACTTAGTCATTATTTTTTCGGTAACTTTCTTAAATGGTGCCATAAGATAATGCGGAAGAACATAGAAATCAATCAAATCAAGACCTAAATCATCTTTTTGTGAGTAATCCTCCGGCTTCTTGTCCATTTGTTCAATATATTGTATGGTTTGAGCACATATAATCGCACCTGCCGATTCACCAATCATGAGTTTTCCATTTGCTAATTCTTTCTTTAACAACTCATCAGTTCCCGTTTTGCGTAGTTGATCCATAAGGAAAAAAGAATTTCCGCCAGTAAAATATATAATATCCGCATCTTCAAAAACAGACTTTATTGTTGAATAAGTCTCCGTTGAAATATCAATTTCAGTTACGGCTGCTCCAAGTTTTTTAAATAGTTTTCGAGCCGAGCCAACATAACCTGTATAGCCTTCACGCAGTGAGGCTGTTGGAATAAATGCGACTTTCTTGTTATCAATTTCTTCTTTTATTAAACTTCCTACACTTGAAAAGTGTGAACACAAAAACAGTTTCATCTAAATTCTCCTTTATAAATTCTAATTTGTCTTTCCGACATATATTTTTGTATTTCGTCAAAAGTTAATTTTCTAATCTGCGTATTTGGATACTCTTTACATTCTTCCACGCGGAAAACAGGAAACATCATTTCACAAGTTTTATCTTTATTATTTCTTAGATATACTCGCAAGTCTTCACTATCCGCAAAGATTTTGTATGATAATCTACCATTCTTGTTCTTAATCTCATAGATTCCACAAGATTTTTTCATTGTATAATCAGCAGTTCTCAAATATAACTTAGCAATTTCTAATGACTCAAAGGGGAAATTCCAGCATTGCAATCCTCTCTTTGGATCTTTAGAAATACAAATGCAACGACCACAAGAACCACAAATATATTGTGTATGATTTTTAAACAATCAAATGGCTTTAAAAGTGGTGTTGTTCTATTATTATCAGCATAACATTCCTTGCACATTTCAATATCACTCTCCTTCTGTAAATTTGTTTTCCAAGTGGTCCAATATAAATTCAAACAATTGGCTTATATATTTTAGCATATTTCAAATTATTAACATAGCATATATTATAAATAATGAAAAAGCCAACATGACCCAAAGTCCCGTCTTCCGTCGAAGTACTATGAAAGTTCCGACGTTTTAAATTTCTAATAGCCTATATGACTTGATCAACTTTATGCGTGATTTTAGGGTGGTAAATAAAGGTGATAATACATATATCAATATATCAATAGATCAGGCTATTAAAGAAAAGATTAAAAACCGGTTGGTTTTAGTAACCTTGATGCCCTCTATTTAAACAAAGCTGAAGTCGACAATTTCTTTCAAAACTGCATGCTCTTGGACACCTAGAGTACTAGGTTTTGAGAGAAACGACGGAAGTCAGGTACCATTTTCATATAGTTATGTAAATACGATATTTTTTACAATAGCTTTATAATATTATTATAGTTCAAGTTTAAGATGTGGAATCTGATTTAGTATCTTTTCCTTTACAATAGGCTGTATATAATACTTCGGCAATCTGCTTTTATTATATCTTTTAGCCTTGTCTTTTTTACTCAGTTCCTCTAATAAATGCGTAAAATACTGTTCCCAACTTTTATATTTTATACTGTCCACATAATTATATGTTTCATTTAACTCTTCTATCTCTCCAATTACACCTGATTTTAAAATCAGCCATTCAAACGATTCCGGTAAAAACAATGCCAATTTGCCATAGCTTAGTTCCTGTGCCTTAACAAGGCTCTCCGCTTCAGGTCCTATCGCCGCACCGTCTGCCACAACAATAATATTTAAGTCTTTATATTCCCCAAGAAGCTTTTTAATACCGGACTTACCTCCTGCAGATATACATTCTATACCCATATCTTTAACTGCATTTTTAAAAAATTGATTCCCCGAATTACCGTCTTCGGTAATAATCAGATCCGGATGAAATGGAAATCTTTTGAGATTCGTATTATCATAAAATCTGTCGCTATCCAAATAAATTTTTTCTAAACTCTTATTTTTACCCCTTCCTTTAATCCTATATATCTCATCCACACTATATGGCAGTTGTTCCAGATAATTCCTCGTTATAAGAAGAAAATAATTATCACAGGCATCTATCTTTTTTGCAAATTTCGGTGAGGATATAAATTTGCTCCCTTCATCAATCACTACAACAGTCTTCTCTAATTTATCAAGTTCTTCCTCCCAGTTTTTTCCTTCCAATACAGCAATATTGCCACCACTTATTCTTACTCCGCTTTCTTTTCCCAAATTATTATAATCTCTTACCATATCATATAATGTAGTTTTTCCTGTGCCGCTATTTCCTCTGAGAATAGTAATATTTCGCTTTAATGTAAAATCGTAAGAGTTTCTTTGATTGCTCACCTTGATATGTATTTTCCCAATCATTATTCTACCTTCTCCTTAAGATAATCATTAGCAGCATCCAAAAACTCTCTCATATTATGTACAATAAGCTTTTTATTTTTATTTTTATAATTAAGAATACGAATCTCAAAATCTTTCTTTCCAAAATCCATTATATGATATAAAACTATGGTAAAATCTTTTTTCTTCCCAAGCTTTAAAATCCACTTTGCACAATTATCTCCACAGTTTGAAGCATTAAATATCTTACCCGGCATATTTTTCATCAAAATCAAAGCTTTTACCCCACCTGATAATTTATCCGGTGGAATTTGTCCAAGTACAGGACTTTTAATAGTATGGGAATCCAAAACCTCCGACCTGTCAATATCTTTAATAACGGCTCTTGCAAAATCATCTGTAATCCATCCATCCTCATACCGGTTTCTAAAATACACCGATGTATTATATATTATGTTATCCTTGTCGCCAAACCATACTCTGAGCATAATACTCCTCCATGTCTTTATAATATAGGCTCTCTCATTCTTTCTTATATCAAGTATCCATTATATCATAATTATTTTAAATTTTATAAAATAAAACTTCTCTCAAAACCTTATATTTACACCCTTGACAATAAAAGTAGACGGTGTATACTAATATTGTAGACAGTGTATACTTTTAGAAGAGGCATATATGAAAAGAAATACGGAAAAATTAAAAGAAGATCTTATTTTAACCGGGGTGGAAGAAATAAAGCAATCCGGAATTGATAATTTATCGCTTAGAACCATCGCAAAATCCTGCGGAGTGACTCATGGTACTCCTTATCGCCATTTTGAGAGCAAGGAAAATTATTTGAATGTTGTATTAAAGCATATTTCAACCTTACTTGATAATGAGCTTATTAAGGATATGGATGTAAAGCAAAGTGCAGGAGAACAGCTGGTTCAAATGGGACTTAATTTGATAATTTTTTCAAAGAAATATCCTTATTTTTTTGAGGCATTATTTATCAAATTCCCGTTTAAATATATGAAATTCACGGAAAATACCATTTCAGACACCTCTGATTTCCCGGGATTTTCAAAGTTTAAGCATATTGTGCTGATGCTTCGAAAAGAGGAAAACTTTACAAATAGCGAAGCCGAGTCTCTGCTTCACTTTTGGAGTTTTATATCCGGTCTTGCTGTAATCTCAGGAAGCCCTATGGGAAATGAACTCGATAATGAAACCATACAAAGTACTATCAGGCATATGCTTGATATCTATATTAAAGGAGAAAGAAAATGAATATTTTGATTATTTACGCACATCCAAATTGTAAAAGTTTTAATAATGCAATACTAAAGCAGGTGGAAAGTTCTATTCCGTCTACACATAAGATTAAAACCATAGACTTATATAAAGAAAATTTTGATCCTGTACTGAAATTTGATGAAGAAAATAAAAGGCGTGATCTTGCAAAAAGTCCGGAGACTTGCAAATATCGTGATATGATCAAAGAAGCCGATAAGCTTATCTTTATCTTTCCTATATGGTGGAGCGGTATGCCTGCTATTTTAAAGGGCTTTATCGACAGAGTGTTTGTATCCGGTTTTGCTTATTCTTATAAGAAAATAGGACTTGAAGGGCATTTAAAGGGCAAATCCGCATGGATTATCACTACTATGGACGCACCTGCCATTGTAGTGCCTTTATTTAATGATTACGGCAAGGTTTTAAAAAATCAGATTTTAAAGCCCTGCGGTATTACACCTGCTAAATTAACCTCATTAGCTACTGTAGAGTCATCCTCACAGGAAAAAAGGGAAAGCCTATTGAAAAAAATATCACAAATAGCTTCAAATATATAAAATAAAAACCATTAATAAATGGCTGTATGTAAAACATTCTATGATAATAAAATGATAATCCGAAATTTTCTTTTTATTAACACAGCAGCTAAAAGGGTATATCAGGATTTTCCCCGATATACCCCTTATTTATTTTATAAATATTATTTAATCCACTGTATAAATGCTGTCTTATCGGCACAATTATAGCCCGCATTTTTATAAAAGTTTAATGTTGATTCATCCTTTGAGCCTGTTAAAAGCATTATCTTATAACAATTCTCTTTTTTAGCTATCTTTCCCGCAAAATTTAAGCATTCACTTGCATAGCCCCTGCCGCGATAATCGGCATGAGTAACCACATTTTCTATAAATGCATAGCTCCTTGCATTTCTCGTTAAGTTCGGAATTATAACACAGACACAGGAGGATACTATTTTTTCGTCTATTTCATTAACAATAATATGATGGTTCTCATCTTTTATAATGCTAAGCCAGACCTCCTCAAGATGCTTTGACATCTCCGGCAGACTACTCTCATGTAAATACAAATACAGTTGAAGTAAATCATTTAATTCATTCTCTTTTATCTCTCTTACCATATTAATCTACCTCTAAATAATCAAGCCTTTTTAAACTCTCCTCATCAAAGGTATAATTCTGTGTTCTTAAAGGATATTTTATCTCTCCTTCATAATACCATGGATCCTCACTGTGGGCGGGATTTTTAATTATATGAAAACTTTGTGCCGGCATAAAGCCCTGTGCAAGTAAAAATGCCTTTTCTCCTGCTTCATTTTCACAGATATCAGCCACCATTACCACATGTCCGGGGCTTCCTCCCTTTATAAAAATATCTCCCACCTGAATTTCAGAAATATCTACAGGTCTTGACTCTTTTTCCATAGACAATGTGGATGAATAGGCAAATACAATGCGAAGATACTTTTTAAATGTTTCCTCACCACTGTCAGGATTTGCACTTTGCTCCCAGTACGGTTTATCATTTGAAAACTTTACTCTATACCCCTGTCTCCAGTGCTTAAAATCACATACAAAGCCGTCTACAAATGTAAAGCTTATTTTATCCTGCTCTCCTATCTTATACAAATATTCAGCATATACTCTCATAATACTGTCTGCACATTGCTGCAAATCCTCCTCTGCCACTTCCATGGAAAATACCGCCGCGTGACCGTTTCCTGCCTTTTCTCTTTTGTCAAAATAATATACCGGAGTACCGTCAGGCTCCAAATTATAATTGCCTATAAAATGAGCAAAACTTCCCTCAGCCGCTTCCACTCTTTTATATCCCCTTGGAGTAATAAAACGGGTAAAAAGTGTATTCCCCTCAGGATTTATAAAATTCGAAAGTTTCGCAGCACTTTCCTCAGTGCTTTCTTCCATGCGCTCATTATCATTTGTTTTTGTATCATTACTATTTTCAACAATTGTACTTTCTGCTTCCTCTTTTGTGACGGTATTCATATTTTTACTCTTACAACCACAGCATATGCAAATAATCACAGTAAGCAGTAAATAAAATTTATTTCTCTTCATAAAATTCATCAATGTCTGTATACCCCCTTTCAAGCTCTTAAAATCAGATTTATTTACTTTAAGTACTTATCTATTTTGTTTCTATATTTTTTTAGAAGTTCCCTTGAATAAACTTTTTCATTTTTTGAGTCTCTAACTTCTTTCCAAAGGATAGCTGCAGCTTTTAACTTATCAGAATAATTATTGCTACATTCATCTAAACAAAAATCTTTTAAAAATTGATTCCATTGACAAGCTGAATTATCATACTTAGCATAATCCGATTCACCATAATATACTTTCAGCATATCTTGTATCGTAAAGCTTAAATCATTTTCGGCTTTTACTTTCCTCCAAGCTGTTGCCATATCAGCATTAAATTTAAATGGATTAACACCTGTTACGGCAGAAAAATAATCTCTAAATTTTTGGTTAAAGGAAAATCCGGCTTCAAGCAATGGCGTATTTAAATTTATCGATTCAGTTTGATTTTTGTTTACTTTCCTTACAGATTTTTCCACTCTATTTCCCCTAAAAAATTGTTCTATAATTAAGTTCAGCTCTTGTTTTGTACATCTATACTCCAATCCAAGGGATTTACAAATTTGTGAAAGTTCTTCTCGATACCAATAGTATCTGTTAAATTCTTCAAATGATTTTATATCTTTAAAATCCGGTCTAATATCTTTCATCAGCCCTCCTTCGTAAATAATGATTTCCCTATAATGTTATCATAGTAAATAATCCGATTCCAAACTACATTTTAAATCACAACTCTTTTGTATAATAGTATCTCTCACCTGTATAAGGGTATTTTTCCAATGCAAACCCTTCTTTATAACCATGCTTTTCATAAAATTTCGGTGCTTGAAAATTAAAAGTATCCACAAATGAATACTTACACCCCCTTTCTTTTGACTCTCTTTCCGCCATTTTCAAAATTTTTGAACCGATCCCTTGTCCCCGTAAATCATCACTGACATATAAATATTCAATCTCAAGCCAATTCCCTAAAGTCTCCGCTACCATTCCTGCAACTAAATTCCCCTGTTCATCTTCCAAATAAATATTAAGTGGTTCGCTTTTAGACGGTTCTCTATTGGATCTATTGTATGATCTGATTAAATTTGCCAGTTCTTGAGTCCTTTTCGATTCAATATTTTCTAATTTCAATTTCATACTGTATAAGTCCTTCACTATTTTGTACTTCAATTTTTTAAATTCTAATTACCGAGCTTAGCAAACATGGGATTGTTAATCTATAAGACCGTGGATTTTCTATTTCCTAGTAAATTTACTACTACTGTTCCTATAATTAAAACCGGAATGACAGTTGTTAAGGCTCCTAAGGCATCCACTATTAAAGTCCATTCATCACCATAATTTTTCATCATCAGTATTTGAACAAATATTGACAATAAGCACAATGTAAAACTTAGAATTATTTTTCTATCTTTGTTTCCCTGTTTAATAAATGGAATTATCCAACTAACTAAACCCAAAATTAAACTGGTTAAAACATATAATGTCCCCCTTAACTTCAAATTTACCAAGACCAGTAAACCGGAAGTTGTAATTTAGTTTATAATCGTATTATTTTATTAGCTATATCTTCTACAAACCTCTTATCGTGTTCCACAAATATGAGTGTAGGATTTGCTTCTTTTATAATTTCCTCAATCTGTATTCTTGATATTACATCTATATAATTTAACGGCTCATCCCAAACAAATATATGAGCCGGCTTTGATAAACTTACAGCAATTAAAACTTTCTTTTTTTGTCCATCGCTATAGTTCTTCATATCCATTTCAAATAATTCTCTTGCAAAATCTAATTTTCTAAGAATTGTTTTGCACAATGTTTCATCAACACCTTGCTCATGAATATACTTATTTAGACTACCCGTTAAATTTGATGTATCCTGAGGAATATATGATATTTTTAAATCACTTGCTAATTTTACATCACCTGAATACTCATGATGTAACCTTAATAAAATTTTAATCAAAGTTGATTTTCCGCTACCATTACCCCCATATATAGCCACTATATCACCTTGCTTTATCTCAAAACTTACATTACTTAATATCTGCCTTTCTCCATAATATGATGATAAATCGCAAACTGATATTATAGGATTTTTGTGGTGATCTAACGGATGCAATAATAGTCTTTCCTTTGTTTCAATATCTTTTAGTAAATTTTGTTTTTCTTCTATTGCCTTATTTTGTCTATTCTCTAAATTCTTAGATTTTTTCATCATCTTAGCTGATTGATGACCTATATGTCCCTTGTCCGGTTTTACGCCTGATACTTTCACACCGTTTTTAGTATTTTCAACTTTATCAGACCAAATATGACTTTGTCTTGCAGCTTCTTTTAATCGTTTAATATCTTTTCTTAATTTCTCGTTTTCACTGATTTCAAATTGGTCTTTCATCAATTTATTTTCATACCACGATGTAAAATTTCCCGATTGGACATCAATAGAATTCCTGTTAATAGAAATAACATGATTGATGCAGCCATCTAAAAAATCTCTATCATGAGATATAAGCAAAAAACCTTTTTTACTTTTCAGATATTCACTGACAATTTTTCTTCCGTCCATATCTAAATGGTTCGTTGGTTCATCTATAAGTAAAAAACCGTCTTCTCTTGTAAACAAAATAGCTAAAAGGATTTTTGTTTGTTCTCCTTTAGAAAGTGTTTCAAAATTTCTGTAAACAAGACTCTCATCTACATTTAGCAAATTAAGTTCTCTAAATAATTTCCATTCTTCCTCATCTGATATTAGTTCTTTATATAACTCAATACCTAATTTTGAAGTATCACTTAAATTGGGTGGGAATTTAATAAAATCAACGCTTTTGCTGATTTTACCTTGATAAACTTCTTGGTTTAGAAGTAGCTTAAATAGTGTTGATTTTCCAATTCCATTTCTTCCTATTAACCCTGTTTTCCAGTTTGTATCAAATGAAAATGATACATTTTCAAATATAGGTTTTTCATAGCCATAATATGAGAAAGTGAGGTTTTCAATTTTAATTGTTGACACAAAAACACCCCCTAAAATTGGAAGTTATCAGTTTGTAAATCTCAATAAATATCCATTTGGATCTTGGATTAAGAACTCCATCTGTATTTCTTCTATTCCGTTAACCAAATATACACTTTTAGTCAGTTTTTTGTAAATCACTAATTTTTTGTTTTTAACTAATGTATATAGTTTTTCAATATCATCAACTGCTATGGAAAAATTTACTCCTCTTCCTAAAGGATAAATTAATTCTCCTGTGTTCCACCCCTCATCATGAATTTGTTCAAACATAAACTGACTATCTTGAAAAGACATAAAAATAAATTTCTCTTTCTGTCGTTCGTACTCTATTTTAAATCCTAATTCTTTGTAAAATTTTTTAGTTTGAAGAATATCAAAAACTGATAATTCAGGAATCAAATTATTAAAATCCATACCAACATCTCCTAAAATTCAAATTTATCTATTTAGATAATTTAGCTGATTTAGTTGCAATATATGTTTTAATATTCATTTCATGCAACCTACCGGAACCGTTTGTATCTTCATATATATCAAGCAGAGTAAACCCTGCCTTTAATTGTCCACCTATCTGCTCAGTTATATTGTGAGAGAACTGAATTCCTGAATTTCCTTTAATCATATATTCTTTAGCCGCTTTATCTTTTAATGGATTAAAAGGCATTTTCCAAACAATTTCTTTTTCTTCGTCATCCACAATGTAGTTTATCTCATTATTTAAACCTGCAAGAAGAATTCCACCCTTTTTCAGAACTCTATATGCTTCGTTAAAAACATGTTGTACATCTTCAACATAACAGTTTGAAACAGGATGAAACACTATATCAAAAGTTTCATTTTCAAAAGGCAAAATTTTTGTCATATCACCTTCAATTGCTTTAATATTATAGCCCTCTCTTTCAGCAACTAAAAATTCGTTTTCTATTTGCTTTGAAGAATAATCAAGCACAGTACATTCTGCCCCTAAAGCATTAAATATAGGCATTTGCTGACCACCACCTGATGCTAAACCTAAGATTTTCTTTCCTTTTAAATCTCCCAGCCACTCATGTGGAACCGGACATGTAGGAGTAAGAAAAACTTTCCATTCTCCATTTTTCGCACTGATATATGCATCATGTGAAGTTGGTTTCCCCCATTCCCAACCTTCCTCAACCCATCTGTCAATAGTTTCTTTGTTTATATCCTGATATGTTTTCATTATTTTACTTACCTCCATAACAACTAAAAATTCACTAACCTTGGTAAACCATGATTTAGCTATACTGTTTATCATAGTAAACAATCCACTTCCAAACTGCATTTCAAATCATAACTCTTTTGTATAATAGTATCTCTCCCCTGTATAAGGATATTTTTTCAATGTAAACACCTCTTTATAACCATGTTTTTCATAAAATTTCGGTGCTTGAAAATTAAAAGTATCCACAAATGAATACTTACAGCCTCTATTTCTTGACTCATTTTCCGCCATTTCTAAGATCTTTGAGCCTATTCCTTGTCCACGTAAATCATCACCGACATACAGATATTCAATCTCAAGCCAATTCCCGAAAGTCTCCGCTACCATTCCTGCAACCAAATTTCCTTTTTCATCTTCCAAGTAAATATTAAGAGGTTCACTTTTAGACTGTTCTCTATTGGCTCTATTGTATGCTCTTATTAAATTTGCCAGTTCATGTGTTCTTTCCGATTCTGTATTTTCCAATTTCAATTCCATACTGTATAAGTCCTTCACTATTTTGTACTTCAATTTTTTAAATTCTAATTACCGAACTTATCAAACCGGGATTTGTCTGTCTGATTTCTTCGTCAATTTTTTTCATAGAATACTATATCCATTTTTTCGTTTATATGCTCAATCTTTCCGGTTTGTACATACCCCATTTTCTCATATAGATGTAGATTTCCCTTTTCTTGTAAAATTGTACCAAGGCACCAATGGTCAGAACCATATATATTTTCAAGTTCAATCATTGCTCGTTGAGCATATCCTTTATTGCGAAATTCACCCATAATCCAAATTGGCGAAATTCTTTTTCTACTTCCATCATTTTTATTAACTATTCGTACTGCACCAACAACTATATCATTCTCAACGATATAATAATAAGTTGTCCAAGGCTGTTCAAATTTAGCGATTATTTTTTCTAAACTTTCAGTTGCGGGACTCATATCTAAATCTTGATATTTATCTAAAAGCTCTGTAAATGCCTTTACTTGCATTTTCCAGATCGTTTCTATATCTGCTCTCGTTGCTTTCTTTAATGTGATAGCCATTATTGTTCTCCTTAATTTGGGTAATAGTACAAATTCAAATTTATACTGACCGGTAAACAGGGATTTCTTAATTACTCATTTTTTTAATTAAGCTTCCCAAAATATTTCCTGTTGTTGCAATTATACCGTATATCAATACATAAACAGCTGCACTTTCATTATAAAATAAAAATATAGTCGGAACAAAGAGTATCATAATTAGCAATAAAAATATCAAGTTAAAAGAATGTCTAATCCCATAAATTAGGGAAGTTAAAAAACAAATAATCGGAATTAAAATTAGTAAGAAGAATATACCGGTTCCTGTATCATTAATTAAAACAGGTAACACATAAAAAGCTGGAATTATCACTATTAAGTAAAGAGACATTTCTCTTGTTTTTTTCATTTTCTTTACCTCCGTAAATTCACATACTTTATTTCTACAAACCCGAATTATCCCTTAATAGATAATTTCATAGAATTCATAGGGATTACTTCCAGAACAAAATGTTCATCACTAATTCCGGTATTTGGATGTGAATCTGCAATCTTTATGTTAAAATCTCCAACATAATATGAATTATCATTTGAAAAAGTACCAAAAACAATATACTGTACTCCGATATAATCAAGCATCCCACTTTCATCCGGTTCAAGGCTAATAACCTCAAGGGGTTTTTCGATATCGACACCATATTTATCCAGCCATAATGCCAATTCCGAAAATTCTTTTCTTGACTTAGCATAGTAAAGCTTACAGTAATCACAGTCACATAGCAATCCTGGGGACAATGAATTGTAGTACTCTCTCGTTTTAACTATATCTATCTTCATAGTTATCTCCTTAAAACATTAGCAAACACCAGGTTTTCTTTCCCCCGTATATTTCCCGAAAACATTTCTAATATAGATTTTACTGTACTTTTCATATTCAGTCCATATTTTAGTCCCGGCATGTAGAAAAACTTTTCTGTATCTGCTCCACTACTATGATACTCGCAGATTCTTCAAGCTTTACTACAACTTTTCCAACAAAATTACTGAATACAGAAAAAGCACATATCTGAAAGATTCTATAATCTTAAAGTTATGTGCTTAGTTTTTACGCTATTCGATTACTTAGACATACCATTTTTTTAAGCTTTAGTTATAGGAATCCAAAGTTCCATTTTATAGTCTTTACTATCCATATCACCTTCGTAATAATATTCAAAGTCAGGTTTACCTGAATGTACATAGCCATGCTCTGGGAAAAATACTTCCATCGCATATTTCCATCCGTTATGAATACAATCCGGAACACTTCCTATTAACTCTACAACGGCATACTCTGCTTCTTCCACTTCCAAAACATCTAAACCCATGCTTATGGCTTTGTCTACATCATTAACAATATAGCCTGCCATGTAGTTTATTTTGCTTGGATTTTCTACATCATGACAAACGCCCATACTTTGACCGCTTCCCAAACTTGCAAGTTCATCGTAGCTATATTTTTTATATAGCTTATTCCATACACTCGGACATAATGATGAATTGATGCTTTGTTCATTTACACCTGCAACTGTAAATGCTTGTTTCTTTTGAATTGTAATGTTCATGCTTCTTCCTCCTCTTACACTTAGTGCTAATTGCACTCGTGATACTAATTTGAACGGTTTTCCATTTCTTACCTCAGAGGGAGTAAATCCATGAAAATTCTTAAAAGCTGTTCCAAATGAATCTGATGACTCATATCCAAATTTGAAAGCAACATCAATAATTTTTTCATCCGTATTTCTTAATATAATGGCTGCTTCCGTCAATCTTCTGCTTCTTAAATATTCTGAGAGCGTTGTTTCGGTCAGAATAGAAAACAAGCGACTGAACATTGAATAAGAATATCCTGATAACCGGGTTACTTTCTTTTCGTCAATTTCATCATCGAGAACTGTTTCAAGATAATCAATCGTATTGTTAAACGACTTGATAATATTCATTTCGATTACTCCTTTCATTCAGTTTATTTTAGTATAGAGGAAGTTTTCTTTTCTTACCCTACAACATCCGTACAAGTTTTATAGGTTTTATCTCATAGAAACTTATAGTTTGCCACGTTCAACAAATTCAGATTTAATCATAACATTTCAATATGAGACTTGAAATATTTCTCTTGAAATCTAACGGCTTCTTCAATTTCTTCTACTGTAAACTTTATTCCTATTGGAGCAATAACCCATTTTTCTTCTGCATCATCGTCCCTTTTGATAACAGCAATTAATTCTCCTTCATATTCATCTACTGCTTTATCAACCCCAAGTATATATACGTCTTGTTCTTCCCTATCAGGAGTGATTATTCCTTCAATATAACCATAATTGATTGGATAAATATGTTCAGGATAATCAGGATGAGCACTCCCAAGCTTACGATCAACTTTAACTTTTACAATTTTACCAATCATATCTTCCATCACCAAATTCAAATCTAAAATCATCTACAAATTCTCAAACACCCTTTTAATCCCATCTTCATAACACCTGCTATCAAAATTCGACTTATACTTTGTCGTTTTCATCTTAATGATATCCGAAATCTCTATAAGATAGTCCTTATACATTTTAAGAAACTTTCTTACACTTTCTATCTTTTTTGAATCCCACTCATTTAAGCTAAAATGAACATATACCATAAACTTCTCCGCCTTAGAATAATATCTTGCCTGATAAATTCCTGATTTCAGATAATACTTTGATACATTTCCGCTAAGACAAACACAAATATCCATCTTCTGCAATGCCTCTATCTCAACGCTATCAAAAGTTTTTTTCATCTCTTTTCTTACTGTTCTTGCGGTAGAAAGTATATCATCCAATATATCATCCGTTCCGCCGACAATAATATTCATATTAACTTTCATATTTCCCTCAAATTCCGGCTGTGAAGTTGAACCCCTCCGACACTTGACATCATACCAAAAAAGCCGACACAACCACAGGCTGCATCGACTTTTAATCCATCACTATAAAAAGTTCCCGGCATTTAAAAACGCCTTAGCTATCACTATATCCTCAGGTGTGGTTACCTTTATATTTTTATAATCACCCTCTATCAGTCTTACCTTAGTATCAGTAAATTTCTCAACCACCATCGCATCATCTGTGATGCCGAGAGTCTTATAGTCGGTTTTATACAGCCGTTCAAATGCAGACTTTATTAAAGCTATATCAAAGCACTGTGGGGTTTGGATAATACAAAGTGTATTTCGATCAATTGTCTCACCGCCAAATTCTCCATCTCGTACTCTTATAGTGTCTTTCGGAGTTACTGCAGGGACAACCGCCCTATATTTAACAGTCTCTTCTATACATCTGTTTATAAGCTCCACACTTATCATTGCTCTGGCAGAGTCATGTATCAGGCAGATATCGCCTATAGCTTCTTTTAAACCGTTGTATACGGAATCATATCTTTCATCACCACCGGCTACGATACTTCTTACCTTACTAAATCCGTATTTTTTTATGACATCTTCTCTTACAAAATCAATATCATCTTTTGAAGTGACTACAATGATTTCATCCACCTTACTTTCACTGAAGGCTTTTAAAGAATAGTATAATAACGGTTTATCAAAAAGCTCTACAAACTGTTTCTTTTTCTTGGAACTAAATCTCTTGCCGCTGCCTGCGGCAAGTATTATCGCCGTACTTCTCATAATCATATTCCAATATCAATAAATACTTTTTAAAATCACAATTCCAGATTCGGCACTGCATTAAGTGTCAAATCTTTAAAGTTTTCATTTAAATACTCAAAGTATGCGGCTACACCGATCATTGCTGCATTATCTGTACAAAATATCGGTGAAGGGAAGTGAAGCTTCAATCCTTCTTCACTGCATTTTTCCTCCATCAAGCTTCTAAGTGCGGTATTTGAAGCCACACCGCCGGCCATAGCTACATTCTTTATATTGTAATCCTTTGCAACTTCTATAGTATGCTCCACCAAAACCTCTACAACAGCTCTTTGAAATGAAGCTACCAAATCATTTACATTTATCTTTTCACCGGTCATATTTGCCTTGTTTTGATAATTTAAAACGGCAGACTTTACACCTGAAAAGCTGAAATCATATTTGGAATCATTTACTCTTGCCTTTGGAAACTCTATAGCATGAGGATTTCCAAGCTTAGCCGCCTTATCAATCTTCGGACCTCCCGGATATCCAAGTCCCACGCTTCTTGCCACCTTGTCAAATGCCTCACCTGCCGCATCATCTCTGGTTGTCGCAACTATCTCAAAATCATTGTAATCTTTTACAATCGCTATTTCAGTATGACCGCCTGAAACGATAAGACATACAAAAGGAGGTTTCAGCTCCTCATGTTCTATAAGATTTGCAAGCACATGCCCCTTTATATGATGTACACCTATAAGAGGCTTGTTAAGTCCGTAGGCAAGTGCCTTTGCTTCGCCTACTCCCACAAGCAATGCTCCTACAAGTCCCGGTCCGTATGTAACCGCTATTGCGTCTATATCATCAAAGGTGACATTTGCCTCTTTCAGTGCATCTTTTATTACAAAATTTATATTTTCTATATGCTTTCTGGAGGCAATCTCAGGGACTACACCTCCGTATATTGTATGCAAGTCTATCTGTGATGAGATAACATTTGAAAGCACCTTTCTTCCGTCTTCCACAACTGCTGCCGCAGTCTCATCACATGAACTTTCTATTGCAAGTATTTTTACATTACTCTTCTTCATAACCAAGCTCTACACTCCATCCATCTCTTGCGGTTTCTATAACCGGACAGATTTTTTTCAGCTTATCAATATACTCATCCGGTTTATTCATTGACGGTGAATAATGCGTCAGCCACATTCTCTTCGGATTTGCCGTTTTTCCGAGAGTTGCCGCCTCCATCATTGTCATATGCTTATGTTCTTTGGCATTTTCTTCCTTTTCATCTTCACCATACATACCTTCACATATAAAGAGATCACAATCTGTGGCATAATCTGCAATAATCGGAACAGGTCTTGTATCTGTACAATAATTTACCTTTATACCTCTTCTTGCCTCTCCCATTACCATATCGGGAGTATATGTGATATCTCCGTCAGTGATGGTTTCACCATGCTGCAATTTATTCCAGTATTTTAACGGTATATCAAGCTCCTTTGCTCTGGCAGCATCAAACTTGCCCTTTCTGTCAATAGAAATTCTGTAGCCGTAGCATGTTACTCTATGACTTACCTTATAAGCTTCTATCTTATAAGGTGCAAAATCTATCACTTCCTCATTTTCTCTAAGTTCATGGAACTGAATCTCAAAAGGAAGCTCCGGTGCTATAACTCTCATAGCATTTACAACTCTTTCAAGTCCCTTCGGACCTATGATAAGGAGTGGGGTGGTCTTTTCACAATTTCCTATTGTAAGCAACAATCCCGGTAAACCGCTTATATGATCCGCATGAAAATGTGTAAAACAGATCACATCTATAGGCTTCGGACTCCATCCCTTCTCTTTTATGGCAACCTGAGTACCCTCGCCGCAATCTATCAAAAGATTCACTCCCTCACATCTGGCCATCATTGAAGTCAGCCATCTGTAAGGTAGCGGCATCATACCCCCGGTACCTAATAAGCAAATATCTAACATTTTATATATCCTTCCATTAACAGAGCATCATCTGTGGGATTTGAGTAATATTCTTTTCTGATACCTATCTTTTTAAAGCCATAATGCTCATACAGACTTATAGCGTCTTTATTTTGGCATCTGACCTCAAGAAAAACCTTTTTTACTTTCATATCCCTAAGATTTGAAATCATAAAGTTCATTAGCTTATGTCCACAGCCCAATCCTCTGTACTGCTTATCGGTAGCTATTCTAAACAGCTCCGCTTCATCTTCATTTACCCTGAAAATAATATATGCCAAGACTCTATAGTCTTCTTCAATAACGATGCAATAATCGAATTTAGATTCTATAGAGTCTTTTATATTATTTTCGCTCCAGGCATCACTGAAAATATCACTTTCTAAGCTTCTTATTACTTCCACATCAGAAAGAAGCATGGGTCTAATCCACATTTCTCTCCCTTTCAGCCTGGCTTTTTCTAAGATATTCCGGTCTCATATCATCGGAAACCATAGTTTTTCCTTCTTTAAACATCTCCATACCAAGCATTGCAATATTTGATGCCCTCTGTCTGTTCAAATTTGCCGGTGCAAAATCATGTGCAATTTCAAAGTTCTCATCAATATATTCCCTGAAAACCGGAACTCCGTCACCCAGGAAAACTATTCTTTCTATTTTTTCTTCTATATCTGTTTCTCTTAGTATATCAAGTAATTCATCTATAGAAATCGCCATTGATTCTCTTATAACTTCCAATTTAGCTGTATTTTTATATATACCTGTATATACCTGATTTCTTCTGGCATCCATTATAGGTACAATCAGAGCATTACTTGAATATATATTTAATGCCATAGCATCAAGTGTAGGCACATGAATAAGAGGCAAATCAAGTGCCAGCCCAAGTCCCTTAGCACTCGCAGCTCCTATTCTAAGTCCGGTAAACGATCCCGGACCTCCTGAAATTGCAATAGCTGAAAGCTCTTTTGGATCCACTCCGGTCATTTTTACTATTTCATCCAACATAGGCAATAATGTCTCTGAATGAGTCTTTTTAAAGTTTGTAGTATATTCCGCTATTGTCACATTTTCATCTATTATTGCAACTGAAGCCACTAATGCAGCACTTTCAATTCCCAAAATCTTCATCATCTATGCCTTCCACTGCTATTTTTCTGTAATCAAATCCCTTTTCAAGATCCTTTGATATAACAACCCTTATAATATTTTCGGGCAATGCTTCTTTTATAAGCTTTGACCACTCTATAAGGACTATAGCATCATCATATATAAATTCATCAAATCCTATTTCATCAAGCTCGGAGATATCGGAAATCCTGTATACATCAAAATGATGCAGTCTTTTATCACCTTCATAGCTTTTCACTATATTAAAGGTAGGACTTACAATATCTCTTTTTATTCCAAGCCCTGCACCGAATCCCTTTGCAAAAACGGTTTTACCGACTCCAAGATCCCCGTCAAGGCATACCACCGCAGAACCGGCTCTTGCCTTCAGATTATTTGCAATCCTAAAGGCAATATCAAATGTTTCCTTATCGGAAAAACTCTCAAATACCCTTGTATTCATCCTTATTCCAACCACCTTTATAAATTATAGGCTTTTAAAAGCACTTATAATTTTATAACAAACTTACCCTTGTCTTTTCTTTTAAAACAGCAACTATTTTTTCTTTGTTTTCCTTTGTATATCTGTCAGGTAATAAATAGCCTCTGACAGCATCCACATATATTATTATAATCCCCGGCACTATCCTTGAACGAAATCCGCTCTCCCATTTAAAATCAATACTCTCTCCCTTTGATGAAACAACAATTCCCTCATCATTCATCTCAAGTGAAAGTCCGGCTCTTATACCCTCGCTTCTTGCCTGTTTAGCAGATTTTAAATAAAGCATTGCCGGCTGTATTATCAAAAACATATTTGCCAATAGAACAAACATAATTTTCCTTGGAGTATCAATTTTATTCCAAGAAGTAATCATATAATAATACATTACTACTGTAAAAAGCACATTAAATATCAGTAGGAAACCTCTGTTGCTGTGATACATGGAAAAAAGCCATATATCCTTTGCATTAAGCTGCATATCTATTTTTATCTTATTCATATCAATCCAATACCATAGACAGTGCTATTCTCTTCTTTTTCAAATCTACGCTGTCTACCCTTACTTCAACAATATCTCCTACACTCACTGCTTCAAGAGGATGCTTTATAAACTTTTTGCTAAGCTTTGATATATGTACAAGTCCGTCCTGATGTACTCCGATATCCACAAATGCACCGAAGTCGATAACATTTCTGACTGTTCCCTTTAATATCATGCCCTCTTTTAAATCTTCCATCTCCATAACATCAGTGCGTAGTATAGGCTTTTGCATCTCATCTCTAGGGTCTCTTCCCGGTTTTTCCAGTTCTTTTAATATATCCTTTAAAGTTATCTCACCTATGCCGATTTCATCGGATACCTTTTTAAAATCAGTAATTTTCTTTGAAATACTGTTAAGTCCGGCAACAGTAATATCCTTGGAACTGTAACCTATACTCTCTAGAAGCTTCTTTGTAGCTTCATAGCTTTCAGGATGCACACTTGTCATATCAAGCGGCTCTTTACCGTCATTTATTCGAAGGAAACCTGCACATTGCTCAAATGCCTTAGGTCCAAGCTTGGAAACCTTTAAAAGCTCTTTCCTTGTCTTAAAGCTACCGTTTTCCTCCCTGTATACAACTATATTTTTGGCAACAGCCTTTGAAATACCTGAGATATACTCTAAAAGAGGTGCTGAAGCTGTATTAAGATCCACACCTACCTTATTTACACAGTCCTCTACAACTCCCGAAAGTGCTTCTGAGAGTTTTTTCTGGTTCATATCATGCTGATACTGACCGACACCTATAGACTTAGGGTCTATTTTTACAAGCTCTGCAAGCGGATCTTCAAGTCTTCTGGCAATAGAAGCCGCAGATCTTTGACCTACATCAAAGTTTGGGAACTCCTCTGTCGCCAGCTTACTTGCAGAATATACACTGGCTCCGGCCTCGTTTACAATAATATACTCAAGCTTTGTATCAACCTCTTTTATAAGCTCTACAATAACAGCCTCGGATTCTCTGGAAGCGGTACCGTTTCCAAGCGAAATAAGACTTATATTATATTTCTTTATAAGCTCTTTTAATATCTTCTTTGACTCTGCAACCTTATTTTGCGGTGCTGTAGGGAAGATAACTTTGGTATCAAGTACCTTTCCGGTCTCATCAACTACTGCAAGCTTACATCCTGTTCTGAAAGCCGGATCCCAACCAAGTACAACTCTTCCTGCTACCGGAGGCTGCATCAAAAGCTGAGTAAGATTCTTTCCGAATACCTTGATTGCCTCATCCTCTGCCTTTTCTGTAAGACTTGATCTGATATCTCTTTCTATTGAAGGTGCAATAAGTCTCTTATATGCATCATCAATAGTATCCTTTAATATCTGCTCTGTATATTCATTATGCTTTTTTATAATGCATTTTTCCAGATATCTGATAATCTCCTCAACCGGAGGGTCAAGCTTTACTGTAAGTATCTTTTCTTCCTCTCCTCTGTTGATTGCAAGTATCTTGTATCCTGCTGTTTTTGAAACACTCTCTGCAAAATTGTAATAATTTTCATATACAGATTCTACAGATTCATCTTTTGCCACAGAAGTCAGTATTCCCTGCTTAAATGAGAGATCTCTTATCTTATTTCTAAAAGCCGCATCATCAGAGATTTTCTCTGCGATAATATCCATAGCACCTGCTATAGCATCTTCAGGTGTTTCCACCTCAAGACCTTCTTTATCTGAAAGGTATTTCTTTGCTTCCTCAAGTGCAGGCTGCTCCAATTTTTCCTCGTAAATATCTGTGGCAAAATTCTCAAGACCTTTTTCAATAGCAATCATCGCTCTTGTACGTCTTTTTGGTCTGAAAGGTCTGTAAAGATCGTCAACCGCCACTAAGGTAAGTGCAGACTCTATTTCTTTTTTAAGTTCATCTGTAAGCTTTCCCTGCTCCTCAATTGCCGATAATACCTGCTCCTTCTTCTCCTCAAGATTTCTGAGATACTTTAATCTCTCATCAAATTGTCTGAGTATTTCATCATTTAGAGAACCTGTCACTTCTTTTCTATATCTTGAAATAAAAGGAATCGTATTGCCTCCATCTATAAGCTTTATGGTGGACTCAACCTGTGTGGTCTTTATACCAAGTTCTTCTGCGAGTATTTTTACTATATCAGTCAAAGTCATCTCCTCCATTATCTACAATCAATTTGCTATATAAGTTTGAATATAATCCTGTAATATTTTGATCTGCTCAGGCTTAAACATACTTATAATATTAGGGTCTTTTAATTGTGTGATAACAAAAAGTATCATTAAGTATATAATTAAACCTATCAATATACCGAATATTCCTGTAATAATACCTGCAACCGCTCTTCCCCTTATTCCGCCTGCGGCTGAAATAATTCCGAATGCAACAGCAAATATTCCCATAGGAATACCCAGTGGAACTCCTGATGTCGGCAAAGCACACATATTCAAAACTATCGAAACTGTTCCGAATAGCAGAGCTCTGTTTTCCCATCTTCTTTTTGCAATACTTACGGTATCTTTCATCTATAATCCTCGTCTATTTTAATAAGTCAATTCCTCTAAAAATTAAAAACCAGTCTTTTATAATCCAGTTTAAAATCATTATGGCAATCCCTATATATAACATCGGCAAGACAATCTTGTCTTTATTTAAATGCTTGCCACTAATCTTATACTTTACTACAAAAGCGAAAAAAATAAAAGTTGCAATAACAGTATAAAGTACTGTGGGGTTATAAATAAAGCTTTTCCATATATTTCCCCTTACCAAAAATCTCACTGCTCTGGTTCCTCCACAGCCCGGACAATATAGACCTGTAAATTCATGAAATGCACATGGAGGTACAAAACTTAATAAAAATTCTAATATCTTTCTCATTTTCTTCCCAAATATAATTTTGGCACCACCAATGGTAGTGCCAATAAAAATCAAACTATCTTTGTTCTTATATATTTTATCACACCGCTCAGATTATTCAAAGCACTAAGGAAATCTTTTTCCTTAAGTACTCCTGTTATCAAAGCGAATTCGTCCTTGCCGTCAAGGTATACTTCTCTTGAATCCTTGAATTCGGACTTGCATTTTTCTATAAACTCACTGTCTCTACCCATAAATCTTACAAAGTATCTATGGCTTGTCTCCTGCATATCTACAACTTCCTGCTTGTTCTCACCCCAGCCGAAAGGCACATTTCCATGCTTATTCTTTGCAATTGCAACAATATCTGCAACTACTGCACTTGCAGTAGGAAGCTTTCCTGCACCGCTACCGTAGAGCATGCTCTTTCCAAGCATATTTCCCTCTACCATAATTCCGTTAAATACATCATTTACCATAAAGAGCGGATGACTGTTCTCAACCATTACAGGTGCTACGAATGCGTAAAGCTTATCATTTTCAAACTTCGCATCACCGAAAAGCTTTATTGATGTATTAAGATGCTTTGCATACTCAAAATCTGTTGTATCTATCTTTGTGATACCCTCTGTATGAATATTTTCAAAGTTTACTTCCTTGCCTGTTGCAAGAGATGAAAGTATTGCAATCTTTCTGCAAGTATCATGTCCTTCCACATCAGCCTCAGGATTTCTCTCCGCATATCCGAGATCCTGTGCTGTAGCAAGTGCCTTTTCAAAGCTCTCACCCTCTGCATCCATCTTTGTAAGTATATAGTTTGTAGTACCGTTTAAGATACCTGTGATCTCCTTAAAATGCTCACCTGCGTAGCTCTCCGTTAAAGTTCTGATAATAGGAATACCGCCGCCTACACTTGCTTCAAAGAAGAAGTTTACATTTTTTTCTCTTGCAATCTTTAAAAGTTCCGTGCCGTGTGCCGCCACCAAAGCCTTGTTTGATGTGGTAACATGCTTACCAGACAAAAGCGCATCCCTTACAAACTCAAAAGCCGGTGATGTTCCGCCCATTGTCTCTACTACTACATCTATATCCTTATCTTCTATGATCTCTTTAATATCATGTACCAATAAGTTTTCCCACTCGGTTCCCGGGAACTCACGCAGATCAAGGATTCTCTTTACACCTATATCCTCACCTGTCTTCTCCTTTAAAAGTGCATTATTTTGCTTTATAACTTCATATACGCCTGAACCTACTGTTCCAAATCCCAATATCGCAATATTAAACATAATTTACTCCCTAGCCAATATTTTTATATCAAAGATGCCGTCCAAATTTCCGATTTCATCTACCATCTTAGATAAGTCTCCTGTATCATTTAAAACCTCTATAGATAAAGAAATAGTCGCCACACCGCTTACGGGTATGGTCTGATGTATTGTCAGGATATTGGCATGATACTTTGCAACCACTGCCAACAACTCCGATAAAAGTCCCATTTCATCCGATATCTGAATAGAGAGGGTGATATTCCTTCCCTTTGAAGAATCATCAAATGGAAAGATATCATCTTTATATTTGTAAAATGAGCTTCTGCTTATACCGCATTTATCTGTGGCCTCCTTTACAGTCATCATCTTATCCGCAGTCAAAAGCCTCTTTGCCTCAACCACCTTAATGAGTACCTCAGGTATTGCTTTATCTTTTACCACATAATATTTGATATTCTGTTCCATGTTCGCCCCTAAAATACATTTGTACGTCTACCGCACAATGATAGCACACCGGATTTTAAATTGCAAGTAAAAATGTTTTATATTGGTGCATTAAAAAAGAGGCCGTTTACACAGCCTCTAAAAATTTAAGCTAAACTCTTCTTTATTTCATTTGCTATTTTACTCTCAAGTTCTCTTGCACTTGCTTCATTCTCACTGCTTATAGCAAGATAAAGCTTTAACTTAGGTTCTGTTCCTGAAGGTCTGAGTACTGCGGATGAGTTTCCCTCAAGCATATACTTTATAACATTTGACTTAGGTAAGTCTATTGCTTTTTTCTCACCTGTAGCAAGATTTGTCTGAGTGGAAGTCTCATAATCTCTTACTTCCAAAACCTTTACCCCCGCAATTTCCTTTGGAGTATTGTTTCTGAAAGTATCCATTATTGCATCCATCTTCTTCATTCCACTCTCTCCTTCAAACTCGAATGAATAAAGTGTATTCAGATAATATCCGTATTTCTCATATAATCCGTTAAGTACATCAAGTAATGACTTGTTCTCAGCCTTATAGTATACAAACATCTGTGCAATCAGATATGCTCCGTTTACAGCATCCTTATCTCTTACATAGCTTCCTGAAAGATATCCGTAGCTCTCCTCAAATCCAAGGAGGTATCTGTCCACTTCACCGTCTTTTTCAAGATTTGCAATCTGATCTCCGATATATTTAAATCCTGTAAGCACATCTCTTGTCTCGATACCGTAGTTGTCTGCAACTCTGTTTACAAGATCCGTAGTAACTATTGTTTTAACAACTACAGGCTTCTTAGGCATAATTCCCATTGCAAGTTTTCTCTTTGCAATAAAGTCTGTAAGTAAAACTCCTACTTCATTTCCTGAGAAGAGTCTGAAATCATCTCCCTGCTTTACTGCAATACCTACTCTGTCACAGTCAGGGTCTGTAGCAATAAGGATATCCGCTCCAACTTCCTTAGCAACATTTAAACCTACTTCAAGAGCTTCTCTTATCTCAGGATTTGGATATGGGCAGGTTGGGAAATCTCCGTTTGGAGTAGCCTGCTCCTTTACTATCTCAATATTTGTAAATCCGTTTTTCTTAAGACAGGTTGTAACACATCTTAAACCTGTTCCGTAAAGAGGTGTATAAGCAATTTTTACATTTTTATCAACATCATCACCTATAAAAGTCTGTGTTGAAACCGCATCCATAAAGGCATTAAAGGTATCTTCACTTATATACTCGATAATACCCGACTTAAGGCCTTCCTCAAAATCAACCAGCTCATAGTTTGAGAATGTCTCTACACTGTTTATCTCATCAAGTATTCTGTCTGCCGCCTCATTGGCTATCTGACATCCGTCAGCACCGTATACCTTATATCCGTTGTATTTTGCAGGGTTGTGGCTGGCTGTTACCATTATACCGCCGTCACATCCGAGCTCTCTTACCGCAAAAGAAAGTGCAGGTGTAGGCATAAGCTCTTTCCAGATATATACCTTGATTCCCGCTCCTGCAAATATACTTGCCGCTCTTTTTGCAAATACATCTGAATTGTTTCTGCTGTCATATGATATGGCAAGCTTAGGAGCCTTTGATATGGAATTTATATAATTTGCCAAACCTCTGCTGGCCTTTCCAACAGTATAAATATTCATTCTGTTGCTTCCAACTCCAAGCACGCCTCTAAGACCGCCTGTACCGAATGCCAATTCCTTATAAAATCTGTCATTGATAGCCTCTTCATCATTTGCAATGGATGCCATCTCTTTTACAAGAGCCTCATCAGCCAAGTCGGCATTTTTCCAGGTCTCATAAGCCTTTTTTGTAAGTTCGTTCATAATGCTCCTTTCATAGGAAATGTGTCCCTTTTCACCATTTTGATATGGTAATATAATATCAAATTTCTATGCTAATTACTACTATGTTTCACACTTTCTCTGCCATAATAGAAAATATATTGTTGAATAACACCTGCATAGCCTTCATAAAGCTCCAGTGGAAATTCTCCGTCATAGTGCTCATCAATCATTCTCTTTATCCAGACATCTATAGGGAAGGCCGCAATTCTGTGATAACCGAATAATGCCACACAGTTTGCCACCTTTATACCGACTCCCTTTAGACTCATTAAAGCGGCTAAAAGTTCCGTATCGTTAAGCTTTGCAAGTGCCTCAAGTTCTATATCTTTTCTGAATACCGCCTTTGCAGTCGCCTCTATATACGGGCTTCTGTATCCGAGAGAGCAGGCATTTAACTCGTCAATACTTGCGTTTGCTAGAGCCTCAGGGGTTGGAAAGCTGTAAAATTCCGTATCAGGATCAATGTTTTTTATAAAATCCGGAACCTGCATATCTATCTTTTTTCCATAAACCTTTGAAAGCTTTTCAACCGAAGATTTAATAGCCGGTATACTCTTTCTTTGTGAAATAATAAATGATATAAGCATTTCCCATTTATCCTGATTTAATATACGAATTCCATATGAATATTCGGCTGCATTTATTAAAAACAGATCGCTCTTTGGAATATTCTTCTCATACTCTTTATAATCAAGTCTAAGGTCAAAATAATCCAACCAAAAATCATTAAACTCCTCTTCACTGCAAGAGAGTATATATCCGTCTCCGTCCTCTTTTATAAAGAGTAGCCTATCACCTGCCACAAGACTGAATTCATCCTCATAAATATTAAATCTGAATATCTGTCCGCTGTCTGCAATCTTTCTCATATCAAGATGTGGGTATTCTATTCTAAACATAATTCTTTCCTATCTTTTCTTTAAAATCTGCCGGTAAATCACACTCAAGATACATTCTCTCACCTGTTATAGGATGTATGAACTCAAGGCTTTTTGAATGTAGGAGCGGTCTTACAAAGCTTTTACCGCAATCATTTTCATTATACAAATAATCTCCTACAAGCGGTGCACCTATATGGCTCATATGCACACGTATCTGATGTGTTCTGCCTGTTTCGAGTCTAAGCTCTATTAAAGAGTATTTTTCAAATCTTTTCAAGACCTTAAAATGTGTCACAGCCATTTGACCGTCAGAGCTTACTTTTCTCTTTATCAAGGTATCATCTTCTCTGGCTATCGGCAAGTCAATTGTATCTGCATCCGGCAATCTGCCTTCATCTTTTACTATAGCATTATACACCCTTTTTATCTGCCTGTTTTGCATAGCTATATTTAAAATACCCGCACTTAAGAAATGTTTTGCCACTATTGTAAGCCCCGTAGTGTCCTTGTCAAGTCTGTTAATGCATCTGAAAACAAAGTTTTCACCCTTATAATAATGCATCAGAGCATTTGCAAGTGAGTTCTCATAATTATTAAGGCTTGGATGAATCGGCATATCTCCGGCCTTATTTATAACTAAAATATCTTCATCTTCATATTTTATATCAAGCTTGATGTCCACAGGTACTATATTTTCACTTTTTTTATTTTCACATACACGTACAAGAAGCCGGTCATTTACCGCCGGCTTCTGATTCATATAAGCCCAAACTCCATTGAGCATTATACCGTTTTCATATTTTTTAAGATCTATAATATTTGAGGACGAATATCCCTTTGATTTTAAATAATCTTGAATATCCTTATACTCCCCGTCTATTATATAAAGAATTTCTCTTTCCATTATTTCATCATCTTCTTTATCATATTTGACAGCTCAAATATCTTCTCTTTTCTCTCTTCCTCACTGCCTGTAGCTGCCGCATCCAAAATGCAGCCCTCTATATGCGCTTCCAAGATGGTTCGGTTTGTCCTTTCCAAAAGAGCTCTGGTGGCAAGTACCTGATTTGATATATCAATACAGTATCTGTTTTCTTCCACCATCTTTATAATGCCCTCAAGCTGTCCTTTGGCTGTCTTTAGCTGCCTCAAAACAGTCTTAGAATCGGCTCTCATTATACCACCTCATAACCTGCATCTGTGATAGCTTTCCTTACTTTTTCCAAGTCCGTATCGGCACTGTGCTCTATTGTAACATTTTTTGCATCCAAATTCACCTCTGAATTGCTGACACCCTCTACTCCTCTTGTCACTTTCTCCACAGTTGCCTTACAATGCTCACACATCATTCCGTTTACATTAATTACTGTTGTCATATTATTATCCTCTTTTCTTTTATTTTCAATGAGCTCTATCTCATCATTTTCTATATTGTTTTTCTTTATTTCCTTCGGCTTAAAGCCTCTTAGTCTAAGTGCATTACTTACTACACATACACTGCTCATTCCCATTGCGGCCGCTCCGAACATAGGACTGAGCTTCCATCCCATGCTTAAGTAAAATACTCCTGCAGCCAATGGTATTCCGATTGAATTATAAAAGAATGCCCAGAAAAGATTCTGCTTTATATTTCTGATTACAGCCTTACTTAAATCAATTGCTGTAGCCACATCCTTTAATGAGCTGTGCATCAATACTATATCCGCACTCTCTATAGCGATATCGGTACCTGCACCTATGGCAATACCTACATCGGCTCTTGCCAGTGCAGGTGAATCATTGATACCGTCACCGACCATCGCCACCTTGTGACCTGCTTTAATAAGCTCTCTGATATGTTCTTCCTTATCGGTAGGCAAAACCTCGGCAATAACCTTTTTAATGCCTGCTTCCTTTGCAATAGCCATTGCAGTATTTTTATGATCACCGGTAAGTAGTACAACATCAATATTTCTGTTTTTAAGAGCCTGTATAGCTTCCTTACTGTCTTTTTTTATTGTATCCGCAACTGCAATAATTCCAAGCAGTCTGCCGTCTTTCATAAAGTACATCGGTGTCTTACCCTCTGCGGCAAGTTCATTTCCCTTTTTAAATACTTCTGTAAAGTTGTCACTGTTTCCATACTGATCTTTTACAGCCTGCTCATTTCCGGCAATAATTTTTGAACCGTTTACACTTGCAACAATACCTCTTCCGGATATTGCCTGAAACTCTGTAGGTGAAACAATCTCTAAACTCTTTTCCTTAGCCTTTTCTACAATAGCCTCAGCCAAAGGATGCTCCGAAGCACTCTCAACGCCGGCAGCCAGTTTTAAAAATTCATTCTCGTCTATATCAAATGCTAAAATATCTGTAACTACAGGCTTGCCCTCCGTTACGGTACCTGTCTTATCAAGTACTACAGTATCAATACTGTGGGTTGTCTCAAGTGCATCGGCAGATTTAATAAGTATTCCGTTTTCAGCACCCTTTCCTGTGCCGACCATTATGGCTACAGGTGTTGCAAGTCCAAGTGAACATGGACAGGATATAACAAGTACCGCTATAGCACAATTTAGAGCAAATGAGAAATCATATCCAAGTGCCAGCCATACTATAAATGTTACCAGAGCAATTCCCATAACTACAGGCACAAATACTCCTGCCACCCTGTCTGCCATCTTGGCAATAGGTGCTTTTGATGATGAAGCCTCCTCCACCAAAGCAATTATCCTCGATATGGCGGTGTCCTCACCTACCTCTGTGGCCTTTATCCTTACACTTCCGTTTTTATTTATAGTGGCTGCTATAAGCTTATCGCCTTTCTCCTTTTGTACAGGTATACTCTCACCTGTAATGGCACTCTCATCCACACTTGTACTGCCCTCAATTATCATTCCGTCTACCGGAATGCTCTCACCCGGACGTACTATTACAATATCTCCCACTACAACATCTTCTGTAAGTATGTTCTCCTCTACACCGTCACGAAGCACATTTGCCCTCTTCGGTGATAAATCTATAAGCTTTGATATTGCATCCGTTGTTCTTGCTTTTGAACCTGTTTCAAAGAATTTTCCTAAAGTAATAAGAGTCAAGATCATGGACACGGACTCAAAATAAAGATTCATTCTGTATTCCGTCACTGTATGCATATCGGAATTATTAAGTGCATAACCCATTACATATATTGCAATTACACCATATGTAAATGCGGCACCTGAACCCACCGCAATAAGTGTATCCATATTCGGTGAAAGATGGAAAAGCGATTTAAATCCGCTTATATAATACTTTCTGTTTACATACATTACAGGCAGTACTAAAAGAAGCTGTGTCAGAGCAAAACCTACCGGATTACCCTCACCTGATAAGAATTTCGGAAGCGGCAATCCTATCATGCTTCCCATACTGAAATACATTAAAATAACCAAAAATACTATGGACACCTTCAGCCTGAACTTCATAGAGGCTATTGCATCATCATTGGTCTTTTTTAAACTTTTCTCTTCTTTTTTTTGTTTGCTGTCTGTAGCCAAAGATGCTCCGTATCCTGCATCCGCTATATTTTTTATTATATCATTTGAACTGAGCTTATCTTCCTTATATTCCACCTGCATGGAATTTGTCAAAAGATTTACCGAGACATTCTCCACACCTTCAAGCTTACCTACCACTCTCTCCACTTTGGCGGAGCAGGCGGCACAGCTCATTCCGGTAATATTATATTTTTCCTTTGCCATATTTTTCCTTTCTACAACATATTACACCCCCACTGGGTATTAGTATAGTACATCATTCTTTTCCTCTTTGTCAACTAAAAATATACTTTTTCTTAAATAAAATGACTTTATAGAGAAAAAACCCTTACAAAATGGCTTTTTTGCCTTATTCTTCTTGACAAATCAGCCTAAACAGACTATATAAATTATGTTATGAGTGGTATCATATCTCATAATGATTCTATATTGCCGACTGAATCCGGCAGTAATATTTTAGTATAATGTTTAGAACATTATTTTTAGGAGGAAGAAAATGAATAGAACAGAGTTAATCGATGCTATTGCTAAGAAGATGGATAATTCCGTTACAAAGAAGGACCTTGAGGCTACACTTAAGTCTTTTGTAGAAGTTGTTACAGAAGAGCTTGCCAAGAAGGAAAAGATCCAGCTTGTTGGCTTCGGTACATTTGAGACATCTGTAAGACCTGCAAGAGAAGGAAGAAACCCAAGAACAGGCGAGACAATGAAGATCGCTGAGAGCGTAGTTCCAAAGTTCAAGCCGGGTAAGGCACTAAAGGATGCTGTTAATAAATAATGCGTATTGACAAGTTTTTAAAGGTTTCACGAGTAATCAAAAGACGCACAATAGCCAATGAAGCATGTGATGCCGGAAGAGTTCTTATCAATGATAAGGTCGTAAAAGCATCTGCTGAAGTAAAAGTAGGGGATATTGTAGAAGTATTATTCGGTGGCAAGTCTGTAAAATTTGAGGTACTTTCCCTAAAGGAAACCACCAAAAAAGATGAGGCACAGGAATTATTTAAATATCTTTAGTAAATAGCCGGTTTAACCGGTACAGACAATGCCGTATTAGGTTGTGAATACAACCAAGCGGCATTTTTTATAATAAAAAACAGAGAGAAAAATTATGTGGATTGCAGATAATTGGAAGGACTATGAAATACTGGATACTTCAAACGGTGAAAAGCTTGAAAGATGGGGAGATTATATACTGGTAAGACCCGATCCTCAAGTACTCTGGAATACGGAGCATAAAAATCCTGCATGGAAGAAAAAAAACGGACACTACCACAGAAGTAAGGCCGGCGGTGGACATTGGGAATTTTTTAATCTTCCTGACACCTGGAGTATTGATTATGAACTGCCTTCATCAAAAATAACATTTAATCTAAAACCTTTTACATTCAAACATACAGGTGTATTCCCTGAACAGGCTACAAACTGGGATTTCAGTTATAATAAAATAAAAGAAGCTACAGATAAAAACCGTGAAATCAAAGTGCTTAACCTTTTTGCATATACTGGTGGTGCTACTCTGGCCGCAGCCGCTGCAGGTGCCAATGTAACACATGTAGATGCCAGCAAGGGAATGGTAGGCTGGGCAAAGGAAAATATGGTAAGCTCAGGGCTTTCCAATGCTCATATAAGATGGCTTGTGGATGATTGTATAAAATTTGTACAAAGAGAAATAAGACGTGGAAATACCTATGATGCCATAATAATGGATCCGCCTTCATACGGAAGAGGCCCTAAGGGTGAGATATGGAAAATAGAAGACTCCATATATGAATTTATAAAGCTGACAACACAGTTGCTTAGCAAAGAACCGCTCTTCTTCCTTATCAACTCATATACCACAGGTCTTGCCCCCGGTGTACTGACCTATATGATGAAGAAGTCTTTGGAAGAAAATAAGCTTCCTGCAGCAAGCATAGAAGCTATGGAAATAGGTTTACCTGTAAATAAATCGGACTTCATCCTGCCATGCGGTGCAAGCGCAAGATGTACTTGGTAGAAAAAACTTTAGAGGCTGTATTTTACAATCATTTGCAGTTGTTTTTAGACTGCTGCAACAATTGTAAAATTACCGGCCTCTTTTTTTAATATTCTTATCTGAAATCTTTAATTATCTTCTCCACCGCATCAAAGAGATTTTTTGCCTCAATATCGCAGTTTCTGTCGTATTTGTCGTCATTTCCTGCAAAACCTGTATCTACAAGCACGGATTTTACTCCGGCATTTCTTGCCGTCTCAAGATCCATTGTGGAGTCTCCCACCATATATGACTTTGAAAGATCAATATTGTATTTCTTTACCGCCTCGTCAATCATACCGGTCTTCGGCTTTCTGCATTCACAGTCAAATTTAAGTTCAGGCACTTCACCCTCAAATCCCTTATCAGGATGATGTGGACAATAGAAAATATCATCTACAAAAGCTCCCTTTTCACCAAGAATAGTCTTCAGCTTATTGTGAATATTGTGAAGTTCTTCAAAAGAACACTCGCCTCTTGCAATAACGGGTTGATTTGTTATAACTATTGCCAGTGCACCGCTCTTATTTATTGCCTTTATAGCCTCAATGCTTCCCGGGATCAGTTCAAGGTCATCAGCTTTTGATATAAATCCCTTTGAAACATTTATAGTACCGTCTCTGTCAATAAATATCGCTCTTTGCTTATTCTTTAAATTCTTTGACTGAATAAGTCCGCTCTTTAGCTCCTCTACCGTAGCATTTATTCTGTCCACAGTACCTACATCCTTCACATACTCAGGTGTATGATATGCATAAATATTTGCTCCTAGTTTAACCTGATTTGCAAGTATATCCTTTTCAAAATCTGTCTTTACAGGTTCTTTTACCAAGTCAAGCAGTTTTCTGTTTATTATATACATTCCTGCATTGACCATGTTGTCATACCAGTAATCTCTTACATTATGCTTTGAATCAAATCCTATAACTCTTCCTTTATCATCCATCCGGATAAGATCAGAGTCATACGGATGTCCGTTTGGATGTGCGAGAAGCGTAGTCAGAGCTGAATTTTTGAAATGAAAATCTTCCATTCTGTCAAAGTCCATATCAAAGAAAACATCTCCGAAAACAAGCATGAAATCCTTAGCATCTATCTTATCTTTTAAATAATAAAATGCTCCTGCAGTACCAAGCGGTTCCTTTTCAAAAATATAGTCAATCTCAACACCGAAGTTTTTTCCGTCTTTAAAGTGATCTACAATTTTTTCACCCAAATGTCCTACAATCATTACTATCTTTTTGATACCATATGATTTTAACTTCCCTACCTGATATTCAAGTAAAGGCTTGCCGTCCACAGGTACCATGGGCTTGGGTATTTCATCATTAGTTATACTACGAAGTCTGCTGCCCTTTCCGCCTGCCATTATAACTGCCACATCGATATTTTTCATTTCTTTAACCTCTCTAAAGTTTCATCAAGTGAAGGTATACTTACAATTCCGCCTCTTTTTTCCACACAAAGACTTGCTACAGCATTTCCAAATCTTGCAATATCATACATCTGTTTTGAAGTTATATTATCAAGATCCATATTTTCACTTAAAAATCTTGCAAGCAAACCTCCCCAGAAGGAATCTCCTGCACCTGTAGTATCCACAACATTACTCTTAAATCCCGGTACTTCCACATATCCCGCTTTTGAAACGACCAATGCACCCTTTTCTCCAAGAGTAACCACAGCGAGTTTTCTTCCTCTTTCCACCAAATACTTGCCTGCTTCAAGCGGTTCTTTGTATGGTGTAAGAAGAGATGTTTCTTCATCCGATATTTTCATAATATCAGCAAACTCCGACATCAATCTCATCATTTCCATGGCCTTATCCACACTGTCCCAAAGCGGCTCACGGTAATTGGGGTCATAGGATATAATTGCTCCCGCTTCCTTAGCAAGCTTAACCGCCTCAAATGTAGCACTTCTTGAAGGCTCATCTGTAAGAGAAAGTGAACCCACATGAAATACTTTTGTATCTGAGAGAATATCTTTATTTATCTCATCTATAGTGAGTCTTGTATCCGCTCCCGGCTTTCTTGCAAATGAGAAGGCTCTCTCTCCTGTTATTGAGAGACTTACAAAAGCCAAGGTTGTAAATACCGAAGGGTCGGTAATCAATCCGCTTGTATCAATAGGGACACTGTCAAGTACACTTCTTAAAAAGTCTCCATGCATGTCGGCACCTATCTTACCTATAAACGCTGTTTTTAATCCGACTCTGGATACGGCGGTCAGCATATTTGCCGGTGCTCCTCCCGGATTTTGCTCAAAAAGTCTCATGCCTGCCGGTGAAAGTCCTGCAGGTGTAAAATCAATCAATAATTCTCCTAATGCAACTACATCCAATTTTTTCATTGAAAACTCCATTCTTTGTAAAGTCAAATATGAGCATATACTAAGCCGATTTTACAGGCTGATAAATCCCAATGTATTTAATATAGCACTCACCAATATTACAATTAAAAATATCGGTGCAAATACCATCATTACTATATTATAAAGCTTTTTTCTCTTAAATGCTGAAGAATATGAAATTTCATCATCAATTTTCTTTAATGTAATCACTTTTACCACCAAATAGCAGGTGGCAAGTGCCGCTATAGGCATCATAATAGAGTTTGTAAGGAAATCAAGGAAGTCAAGTATAGGCATCTTAAATATCAAAACAAAATCCCATATACCGTATCCTGCCGCAGATGAACCTCCGACAAATACCATTATCACAGCCATTAAAATTATAGATTTATTTCTGCTTAAATTAAGCTCATCACAAAAAGTGGAAATACTGGTTTCCACAAGTGATATGGCACTTGTAAGTGCAGCCAAAAGTACAAGCAGGAAAAATCCTATACCTGCAATGCGTCCTGCTCCCATGCTTTCAAAAACCTTCGGCAAGGTAATGAACATAAGTGAAGGTCCGGCCTTAAGCTTTGCAGGGTCACCGCCCGAGAATGCAAATACCGCGGGGATAACCATAAGTCCTGCCAAAACAGCCACACCCGTATCCACAAGCTCCACTCTTGAAGTAGATATCTCCACATCGACATCTCTTGTCAAATATGAACCATAGGTGTACAAAATACCCATAGCAATGGACAGAGAATAAAACATCTGTCCAAGTGCCGCAACCACCGTCATCAAAGAAAAGTTACTGAAGTTCGGAACAAAGAAATATTTCACTCCGGCCATAGCTCCGGGTCTTGTAACCGAATAAGCCGCAACAATAATTGCAAGTATGATAAGCATTGGCATCATTATTTTTGACACTCTTTCAATTCCCTGCTCCACACCTCCAAGTATTACCACAAAAGTAGCTACCGCAAATATAATAAACCAGAAAAATACTATCTTTGTATCCCCTATAAAGCTGCCGAAATACCCTTCACTTGCAAGCCCCGATACATTTCCCTTTATATACTCTACCAGATATTTTACTACCCAACCTCCTATTACACTGTAATAAGGCACAATAAGTACAGGTACTATCGCATTTATAAATCCGCCCACCTTAAGTATCTTGCTATTTCCAAACTGATTGAATGCACCTATTGCACTTCTCTTTGTCATTCTGCCTATGGTAGTCTCGGACATAATCATTGCATATCCGAACGTAAGAGTAAGTAAAAGGTAGGTCAATAAAAACATACCTCCACCGTACTTTGCCGCAAGATATGGAAATCTCCAAATATTACCAAGTCCTACCGCAGAGCCTGCCACTGCCAAGATATATCCAAGGCCTCCTGAAAAATTAGCTCTCTTTTCATTTGTCTTTTCAAGTTTCGTCTCTTCACCGTATTTAAAATTGTCAGTCATATTCATCCCCTTTATTTTTCTTTGTTTAGACTAACATTTTAAATGCTTTTTTACAAGGACAATTTACTTAAGAAACGTACTCTATCAGATAACCGTACCCCTCTTCTTCCATTTTATCCAAAGGAATAAATCTAAGTGCCGCAGAATTAATGCAATATCTTAATCCACCAAGCTCACTTGGTCCGTCATTAAACACATGCCCAAGATGAATATCGGCGTTAGAGCTTCTTACCTCAATCCTTCTTCTTCCAAGGCTTAAATCCTCTTTGTAATGTACCAAATCCTTTTGTATAGGCTTTGAAAAACTTGGCCAACCACAACCTGACTCAAACTTATCTGTAGAAAAGAATAAAGGCTCACCTGATGTAATATCCACATATATGCCTTTTTCAAAATTTGAGTTAAATTCATTATCAAAAGGTCTCTCTGTGGCCGCATTCATAGTTACATCATATTGTAGAGCGCTAAGTCTGTTTTTTAAAACCTCATCATCATCCTTTTTATATTCTTCAGACCTCACTATAGGCTCATTTGCCCACTCAAGATTAATATGACAATAGCCATTAGGATTTTTATCAAGGTAATCTTGATGGTACTCTTCCGCAGTATAAAAGTTTTCAATCGGCAATACTTCTACCGCAATTTTTTCTACATACTTTCTTTGCTCTCTCTCAATTGCCTCATTTATTGCCGGTAACTGAGCTTCATCTGTATAATAAATACCTGTTCTGTACTGTGTTCCCACATCATTTCCCTGTTTGTTTACGCTGATAGGATCTATTATTCTAAAATAATAAATAAGTAAGTCCTCGAGGCTTAATACACTCTCATCATAATCAATCAAAACCGCTTCCGCATGTCCTGTATTGTGTCTGCAAACCTCCTCATAGCTTGGATTTTCCGTGTTTCCGTTTGCATAGCCGCAAGTCGTATCCACCACACCTTTAATTCTTTTAAAATATCCTTCAACACCCCAAAAGCAACCGCCTGCAAGATATATTCTATTTATCATAATCTGCCTCCTTAAAATTTTAACTTATAAAAATATTATAGCACTTTAAAGCTTTTTAACAATTAGATTTTTTGCAATCCTTCGCAAATAAAAAGGATAAACCTATAAAAGTTTATCCAAGGTGGTTTTCTGTAATTCTCTGTTCAATGCGCTTTGTATTCTTGTAAACTCTTTGTTCAACATACATTCTCCGCATCTGTTATTGATACAATCAAAGCCTTCTCTTATACATTCCGCAATACTCATGTCCTCGCCTAATGCAATGCATATATCAAATAATGTGGTATCTGAAAGGTCGCATTTTAAATAGTATCCGCCGTTGACTCCTCTCATACTTCCAATCAATTTCGATTTCAACAGACTGTTTAAAACTTTATATGTAATAGCTTGTGGTAAATGTTCTTTTTTAGCCACCTCAGTTGCCGAAACTTTTGTCCCCTCTTTTAATGCTCTAATAATTCTTACAGCATAGTCCATTTCCCTGGTTATTAACAATTTGTCCCCCTAAATGCTTACTCTGTCTTTGTAGCACACTATAGTTGCTTAACATATAAATATTAGCATAAAGTACCTATTTTATCTATGTTAATTTATGATTTTTTTTTGGATGATTTTAACATAATTTATACCGACAGATTTTATTTATAAAAAGCCGATATCAAAAAGACATCGGCTTTTTTATATATTTTCTACTGCAATGTAGCATTCTTTATAGCGTCACTTACACCCTTTGAGGTAATAGATGCTCCGGATATGCTGTCAACCTTAAACTCACCGCTTGACTGCATTTTTCTCTTTATTTTCTCCATAGCCTTTCCTCCTATTTCGGCGGTTTCCTTTCCTCCGCTTATAGAAAGATCGTTTACTATACCGTTTTTAACGGTAAATGTGACTTCCACATCTCCGCCAAATCCCTTTGCGCTTCCTTTATAAGAACCGTCTTTAAGATCTGTCTTTATATCCTGTGGAACAAAGTTTGCATCTTCGTTTTCTACAACTATGGTTCTTTCGGTATTTCCGCCGTTTGCAAGTACATATCCGTTTGCATTATCACCTGAAATACGTCCGAATACCACTATATCCGCCACGGCATTTCCACCCAATCTGTTGGCTCCGTGTACTCCGCCTACCACTTCACCGGCAGCGTAAAGTCCCGGGATAGCACTTCCGTCTTCTTTTAAAACCTGAGTTTCAGTGTTTATCTTTACACCGCCCATTGTATGATGGATAGCAGGTTTCGCAAGTCCTGCAAAGTAAGGTGCCTTTGTAAGAGGTACTTCCATACTCTTTCTTCCGAATTCACTGTCCTCACCTGCTTCCTGCATTGAGGCGTACTTATTCATGGTAGCTACAAGATTCTCTTTGTTAATACCTGTTTTTTCAGCAAGTTCTTCTATTGTATTTGCTTCTACAATAATTCCCTCATTTATATATTTTTCTATAGCACTGAGTGATTCTCTTACCGCCGTATCAAAAACGAGCCAGCTCTCTTCATTTGGCTGCTTAAGTATTGCTGCGGAAACAACATCTCTTGTCTCAAGTTCGTTTACAAAACGATTTCCGTCGTCATTTACAAGTATAGCACCGTTACCGCGAACACCCTCTGTATACATTGTTGCGGTATTCGGATTTACGGTAGGATGAGTTTGAATCTGCTCGATATCTGTAAGTCCGGCTCCCAATTCAAGTGCCATTTCTATACCGTCACCTGTAGCTCCTGAATGGTTCGTTGTAATAAATCCTGCAAGCTGTGGTGCATATTTTACCACCATATCGGGATTTGCTCCGAAACCTCCTGTAGCAAGTATGACAGCCTTGGTATTTATAACAAACTCTCCGTTTTCATCTTCGGCTTCCACCCCTGTTATCTTACCGTCCTTATCGGCAATTATCTTTGTAGCCTTGGTTTCAAGTAAAACAGGAATTCCAAGTTCATCAAGCTTTGCGTTTAAGGTCTTTACAAGCATAGGTCCTACCGCAGATGTATCACTTGGTCTGTGTATTCTCTTTACACTTGCTCCGCCGAACTGAGCAACTACAGAAAGATCTCCGCCGATTTCATTTACCCAGTCAACTGCTGCAGCCGAATTTTGTACCAATGTTCTTACAAGATCGGGGTCGTTTAAATTCTTTCCGCCCTTCATTGTATCTTCATAGAACAAATCATTGCTGTCCTCTATACCGTCTCTTTTTTGATACTGAGTTTCAGAAGCGTTCAAACCGCCTGTAGCCCTTACGGTGTTACCGCCTGTAAAAGGCATCTTCTCCAAAATAACTACATTTGTAGCGCCTTTTTGTGCCGCTTCTATCGCCGCACTCATTCCTGCACCGCCTGCACCTATTACTACAATATCTGCAGACTTTACTTCCATATTTTCTTTAACTTCTTTACCTCGAGCTTTCAGTAAAGCCTTTTTCAACGCTCTTTTCAAAGCTGTGGAAGTGACTGTTGCACCGCTTACAGAGTTAATCTCGGTATCAAGCGCTGTTTTCATCTGTGCATTGAGTTTTTCAACAGCAGCTCCTCCTATATCCGGAGTTTCCTTAGACCCTTCAAATGAAATATTTTCTATTCCGTTATCTCCGACTGTTACTATGGCTTTTACCTTGCCACCAAATCCCTTTTCCGTAGCGGAATATGTACCGGCAATATATTTGATATTATCTTTTATAGTCTTTCTGATACCATCAGTAACCGGAAAAGCTATTATAATAGTAATAACAGCGGCCAAAATCATTAAACAGAGCCCTAAAGTGTTACCACTGTTTCGTTTTTTCGGTTGCTTACCCATTTAAAACCTCCTTAAACCTCTTACAATTTACCGGTACATTATATACTATATTTTCATAAAGTTAAAGTTTAAAACTTTAACAGTACGGTAAAATATATTCCCAAAATTATATAAAAGTGTTATAATGTATTTTATACAATTAAATATTGTACATTTACAATAATCTTTGTCCTTTATATAGGATATTAAGGAGGTAATATGAAAAATATAACAGTTGCAGGCGGTGGCGTACTTGGCTCACAGATAGCTTTTCAATCAGCTTTTTGCGGTTTCAATGTAAAGATTTGGCTCAGAAGTGAAGAGTCTATAGGAAGAACAAAGCCGAAATTGGATAGATTATATAATATTTACAAGAGTACATTAAGTGAGGCAAAGAAAAGTATTGGTTCGGGGGTCTCATTGCCGAGAGGACTTGCTCCTGATTCCGGATCACTTACGGAATCGGATATAGATAAGCTTCTGGAATCTACAGAAAAAGCCTACAAAGAAATAATTCTTACCACAAGTTTTGAAGAGGCTTGTAAGGATACAGACCTTGTAATTGAAAGTATGGCTGAAAATCCTGAAGCAAAGAAGGAATTTTATAAGGCTTTGGATCCACATCTTGAGGAAAAGACAATAGTCGCTACAAACTCTTCAAGTATGATTCCAAGCCAATTCCGTGATTGTCTTAGCAGGCCCGAAAAATATCTGGCAATTCACTTTGCAAACAATATATGGATAAGCAATACTGCCGAGATTATGGGGCATGACGGTACAGACAAGGATGCATATGAGGCTGTAGCAAAATTTGCATCGGATATTAAAATGATTCCGCTTCGACTTACTAAAGAACAACCCGGATATATACTAAATTCCATGCTGATACCTTTCTTAAATGCAGGACAGATGCTGCTTGCAAAGGAAGTCGCAGATCCTGCTACCATTGATCTTACATGGAGACTGGGCACAGGATCACCCTACGGTCCTTTCCAGATTCTTGATATAATTGGTTTAAATACAGCCCTTAATGTAGTATCAAACGATCCACTTTCAAATGATCCAAGTACTGTTCAAGGTAAAATAAAAGCTGTTCTTGAAAAATATATTTCAGAAGGTAAAACAGGTATAAATGCCGGTGAAGGATTCTATAAATATAATAAATAATTAAAATAAGCGATTACCCGATATGTAGTTATATCGGGTAATCGCATTTTTAGCTACAACCTCCGCAGGCATCACACGCGCTTTTTGTCACCGCACATCCTCCAAGCGCCGTTTCTCTAAGTTCCACCGGCATTCTCTTGCCTACTTTATACATTGTATCAAGCATTTCATCAAAAGGTATAAGCTGTTTTATTCCCGCCATTGTCAGCTCTGCAGCCACCAAGGCATTTGCCACTCCTGAAGCATTCCTGTTTTGGCATGGATATTCTACAAGACCCCCTACAGGGTCGCATACCAATCCCAGCATATTCATAAGCACTGTTGATGATGCATCCAAACATTGAGAAGGACTTCCTCCCATCAGTTCAACCGCACCTGCAGCCGCCATGGCTGCCGCCACTCCCATCTCCGCCTGACAACCGCCTACAGCTCCGGCTACAGTAGCGTTTCTCATGGCAAGATATCCTATTGCCCCCGCCGTAAATAATGCATCTATTATTTTCTCATCCGGAAATGAATATACATCCTGCATTGCCAGCAACAGTCCCGGTACCACACCTGATGAACCGGCTGTAGGAGCCGCAACTATAAGCCCCATGGAGGCATTGCACTCCAAAACGGCCATTGCATACATTATTGCCTTTGAAAGTACCGGGCCACCCATATTTTTCTCCTGCTTTTGATATTCGCTAAGCTTTTTTGCCTCACCTCCTATAAGTCCTCCCATTGATTTTATGGGTGTATTTATAGGTAATGTTGAAGAGTCTCTCATAATCTCAAGAACTCTTTTCATCTTGTTTATTATTTCTTCTTTTGAACTTGTACTCTCGTCACATTCCCTTATTTTCATTATCTCGGCAATCGACATGTTTTTCTTATCACAAAGTTCCAAAAGTTCTTTTGCATTAATAAAATCCATAATCTCTCCTATTGAACTATCCTTACCTGTGATATATGTTCATTTTTATACAGTCCCGGTTTTATATCGGGAGGTATCATTTCATCCGATTCTATAATAGTATATGCCTTATTTCCCTTTGACTCTCTGTAAAGCTTCATAAATGCAATATTTATATTATGCTCACTTAAAATCTTACTGATATATGCTATAACTCCCGGCCTGTCACGATGTACCAAAATTATGGCACTGTACTCACCTGAAAAGTCGATATCTACCTGATCTATCTTTACTATTCTTACCTTTCCGCCACCAAGTGATTCACCTCTGACTGTAACCTTTCTGCCGTCTTCATCCTCCATACATACATCAACCGTATTCGGATGAATCTCGGTAAGATCACTGTTTGGCGTAAATTTATACTCTATTCCTCTCTCGGCGGCAATACTGAATGAATCACGTATTCTTACATCATCCGTACCAAATCCCATAAGTCCGCCAAGTAATGCTCTGTCCGTACCATGTCCTTTGTAAGTCTTTGCAAAGGAGCCGTAGAGTATAAACTCTACCTTTTTGGGATTTCCTCCTATCATTTTTCTTGCCAAGAATGCAATTACACATGCTCCTGCCGTATGTGAACTTGAAGGCCCTATCATATTCGGCCCAAGCACATCAAAAACACTGATAAATGCCATATTATCTCCCCAAAATTAAATTTTGTTCTACTCATTCGCATTATTTTAACATATTTAAAATTGAAAGCAAACATATTATAAAAACTATAAGGTCGGTATTTTTTAAAATCTAATTTATAATTAAGATTTCTTTTTTCTGTTTTCATGTATAATGTACTTAAAGAAATCAAATCATATGGAGGTAAAATGAAGAAACTATTATTATATTTAACAATTCTTGCATTGCCTGTGATAAGTGCAGGATGCAAAAGTAAGGATACTTCAGATTTGAAAAGTATTATGACTACAGAAGCTAACGGTGCCATGTCACCTACTACTACCGCTGCCGAGGGTGCTAACAGTGCTATGTCACTGACCACCATTGCACCTACAAGTGACAGTAAAGAGTCTACCTCTTTGGCTGAGACAAAATCCGGTAAAACAACTACCGCTGATAAAAAATCATCATCAAAATCAAGCGTTACCGAAAATGCACAGAGCTATTCCAAGGATAAATCAAAAATCTCCTATCCTAAACTTAGCGGAATTGACTCTAAAATAGAATCATCAGTTAATAAAACTATTTCAGATAATGCAAGACTTGCTTTGGATTCATTTACTTCAAATGCCGGTTCAACTGCAGAATTAAAGTATAATGTAAAAAATCAAAGCAGAAACAGAATGAGCATAGTTTACACCGGAACGCTTAAAGCAGGAAATGAAAGTAAAAAGATTATTTTTACAAATAATATAAATCTTGATACAGGTGAAAGTATCGGACTTACTGATTTTGCCGATCCGCTTACCATTGCAAACTATATACTCTCAGATGATGTTGAACTTGAAAATGCTACAAACTCGCAGGCAGCCGGCTTTACGGAATACAAAAAGAATTTAACTGTGGACACTCTAAAAGCTTTACTTGAAGATGCGGATTTTCCTCTTATAAAGAAAAATGATGTGAATGAAGGTTTTCCGAAGCTTTTCTCTTATGAATCAGGCGGTGATATTTTTATCTCCATACCTCTTTCTCATGAGCTTGGTGACTATGTACTTGTAAAATATTCTCCAAGCACTAAATAATTTTTTCTATGTACTTATGTATTTATTTGCTCTATAATAAGGGAAGCAAATTTTAGATTGAGGTGTAAAATGTCAAAAGTTTATATTAATAAGCATCCGTTGGTTCAACACAAAATATCAATTCTTCGTGATAAGAACACAGGAACCAATGAATTCAGATCTCTTGTAGGTGAAATTGCAATGTTGATGGGATATGAAGCCTTAAACGACCTTCCTACAGAAGAAGTTGAAGTAGAAACTCCACTTGAAAAATGTATGACTGAAATGATTTCAGGTAGAAAAATGGCAATAGTACCTATACTTAGAGCAGGACTCGGTATGGTTGACGGTATATTACAGCTTGTGCCGGCATCAAAAGTAGGACATATAGGACTTTACAGAGATGAAGAAACTCATACACCTGTAGAATATTATTGTAAACTGCCAAGTCCTATTGAGGAGAGAATAATAGTGGTTACAGATCCTATGCTTGCAACAGGTGGTTCCGCTATAGATGCTATATCTCAGATCAAAAAGCATGGCGGTAAGAAAATAAAATTCATGTGTATTATAGCCGCACCTGAAGGACTTAAAGCTCTTGAAGAGGCTCATCCTGATGTACAGATTTATGTCGGTCATCTTGACAGGCAGCTTAATTCAGACGCTTATATTTGCCCGGGACTTGGAGATGCCGGCGACAGAATATTCGGAACAAAATAAATAACAGCAATAAATTATTCCGGCCACCTTCTGGTGGCTGTTTTATAAAAACAGAGGAGCCACACTTTCGTGTGACTCCCCTTTTTTATTTCGGACTGAGAAT